>JAAYVJ010000397.1 GCA_012517265.1 Planctomycetota bacterium
CCTGCTTGATACGGAGTCTTCCCTCGGCGGTGATCTTGAACTCGATGTCCATGGCGAAGTCGAGGTTCGTCGGGCGGATGCGGTAGAGGGTTCGAAACCGCCGCTGGATCAGGGCCATCATGTCCCGGGCTCGATCGTAGAAGCCGTTGTACTTCATGAATTCGTCGTAGAAGTGGAAGGGGATGGCGAAACCGTCCGGGACCATGCCCTCAGGCAGGATTCTGCCGAGTTCCGCGACGTTGGCGGCCCTGGCGCCGAAGGCGTTGAAATCGGCGAAGGCAATCGGCACCGGCGGCAGAGGGCATCCGGCTTCGGATCATCTCGTAGGCTATGCGGACGAAGGGAAAGGTCACCGGGTCCGTCGGCCAGAATTCCATGGTGTAGATCCCGCGGGCGGCGTCGTTCGGTTCGTAGTAGTCGTGGGCGATAATGTTGCCGGCGAGGTTCTTGCGATAGTCCGAGAAATAGGTCTGGCGGCCGGTTGTCGCGATGGTTCGGGCATTTCACCGAAATCCGTTGACACCGTTGTAACACGGCCCTATCATGCGCAACTTACCGCTCGGGATAATAAGTGGTGGTCCTGGAAGATTGGTCGCACGAAAGTCACAGACAGGTAACGGCAGCATGGGGGGCGACGCAGGCCGTACGTCCTACCCACGCTCGCAATACTCACACCGCTAGGGGTGTTTCTGTTTAGGAAATTTGCTTATGAGTGACTACATCGTACTGGTCAAGCAGGTTCCCGACGTCTCGCAAATCACGGACAACGCGTTTGACCCGGAAACGGGCACTCTTGTCCGGTCGCGTCTGGCCAACATCATCAATGAGCTGGACGCCCAGGCGTTGGCGTTCGCGAGCCATATGAAGAGGATCAGCGGCGACGCCAAGGCCCGGATCGTCGCGGTGACCATGGGGCCGCCGATGGCCGTGGAGGTGCTGCGGTACAGTCTGGCCCGCGCGGTTGACCAGGTCGTGCTCCTGACCGACAGGGCCCTGGGAGGCGCCGACACGGTTGCCACGGCCAACCCCTTGGCCTACGCCATCCGTCGGGTCGTCAAGGAGACTCTTGGCTGCGGCGACGACTACTACGTGGTCGCCGGTATGCAATCCGTCGACGGCGACACGGCCCAGGTGCCCGCGCAGCTCGCCGAGGAGCTGGGCCTGCCCTGCATCGCCTACGTGACCGGCGCCGAGTACAAGAACAACCGCTTCGAGTTCACCCGGATCATCAGCGGCGGCAGCCAGACGGTCGCGGCCAAGAAGCTGCCGGCGGTGCTGACCGTCGCCAAATATGAGTATCCGCTGTTTGCGACATTCGCCGGCACTCGCTGGGCGGCCAAGGCCCCCGTGATCCAGTGGGGCGCCGAGGACATCAAGGCGCCGCTGATCGGGGCCAAGGGCTCCAAGACCGCGGTGATCCGCGTCTTCCCGCCGGCCAAGAGCACCCGTAAGTGTAAGCATATCCACGACGCCAAGGAACTGGCCAAGATCATCGTCGACGGCTTCAAGAAGGGCAACGGCCAGGCCTCCGGCGGCGGCAAGAAAGACGAGGGCAAGTACGTCCTGCCCAACCGCCGAACGAGCTTCTACCATCGTCCCTTCGAGGCGACGGTCAAGGAGCAGGAGGACTACGATCTCCTGGCCCAGGTTTTGAAGGACCTCGGCGTCAAGAAGATCGAGCAGATTGACGATGCCATGCAGGCCAAGGTCATCGCCGCGGTCAATGGCAAGCTGCCCCAGAAAGGGGTCGAGGACATGCTGGCCGGGATGAAGGCGATGGAACCGGCCTTCCACGGCGAGGTCTGGGTCGCAGCCGAGCACGCCGACGGCGTCGTGCATCCGGCGACCTTCGAACTGACCGGCAAGGCCCGCGAGCTCGCCGACTCCCTGGAGACCAAAGTGGGCGTCTGCATCGCAGGCAAGAACGTCACGCACATGGCCGAGGAGCTGATCGCAGCCGGCGCCGACCACGTCTACGCCATCGAGCACGATCTGCTGGCCGAGTTCGACCCGACGGCCTATCGCAAGGTGATTTCCGACGCGATCGACAAGTACGCTCCCCAGATCGTTCTGTACGCGGCCACGCCGCAAGGACGAAGCCTGGCGCCGATGATTTCCTACCGCACGGGTTGCGGCCTGACCGCCGACTGCACCGGCCTGGACATCCGCGACAGCTCGCGAAAGGGCGAGATCGGCCTGCTGTTGCAGACCCGCCCGGCCCTCGGCGGCAACGTCATGGCGACGATCCGCACGAAGAGCTCCAAGTGCCAGATGGCCACGGCGCGTCCGGGCGTGATGAAGCGCATCCCGGCCGACCCCGCCCGCAAAGGCAAGATCATCCACCACAAGGTCGATCTTACGGACGACGACGTCAGTCTGGAGATCATCAAGACGGAGTTGGGCCACGGCGCGGTGAACCTGCACGCCGACGCGATCGTCTCCGGCGGCAAGGGCCTGCAGAGCCGCGAGGGGTTCGATAAGCTGCTCGGCCAGCTGACCGGCGCTCTGAGCCGCAAGCTCGAAACCGAGGTCGAGCGGGGGGCGTCGCGAGCCGCGGTCGAACAGGGCTACATCGAGCGAATCCATCAGGTCGGCCAGACCGGGACGTCCGTCGGCCCCAAGCTGTACGTCGCGCTGGGCATCTCGGGCGCCATCCAGCACATGATCGGCGTCGCCAACAGCGGCACGATCGTGGCGATCAACAGCGATCCGAACGCCGCGATCTTCAAGCAGTGCGACTATTACATGGTCGGAGCCGCCGAGGACGTCGTGCCCAAGCTGGTCGAGGCCCTCCACGAAGCGTAAGCCCTTGGGATTTCCTATTTACAATTGACTATTTACTATTTGGATGTCGATGACCAGTCAGCTCGAATGTGTTCCTCTTGCGGCTCGGCACGAATAGTAAATCGTAAATAATAGATCGAAAATCGAGAGGTATACTGTGCCGAACTACAGCGATTTCAACAAGGCGTCGGTCCTGGTCGTGGGCGCCGGCCCGGCGGGGCTTTCGACGGCGATTCAACTGAAGGTCTTGAAACCCGACATCGATGTCTGCGTGATCGACAAGGCCCTGGATCTGGGCTATCACAACCTCTCCGGCGCGGTGTTGGAGAAGGAGCCGCTTAGCACGTTGCTCGACGCCGCCAAGCCCGGCTGGCGCGAGACCGACGAGGCCAAGCAGGTCCTGGCCAACGTGATCGACAAAGACGACATCATGTTCCTGCTCGGCAAGAACATGGCGTTCGGCATCTTCCCGATGATCAAGATGGCCAAAGGCATGGGCCTGGCCTTCGGACAGATGATCCATCACGGCGACTACTCCGTCTCGATCAGCCGGCTGACGAAATGGCTCGGCGGGATCGCCCGGGGTATGGGCGTCGAGGTCCTGACGGGCTTCGCCGCCGACCACGTGGTCCACAACGGCGAACTGATCGCCGAGGGCGTCAAGCTCGTCGATCAGGGCGTCGACAAGGAAGGGCACAAGCAGCCCAACTACACCCAAGGCGAGACGGTCGAGGCCAAGTTCATCGTTCTGGCCGAGGGCTGCGACGGGCTGGTCACCGAGCGGTTCGTCGAGAAGGCGGGCCTCACGCGTCACTCGCCGCAACTCTACTCGCTGGGCGTCAAGGAACTGATCAAGGTTTCGCCCGAGCAGTACAACAAGTTCACCCGCGGCCGGGTCGTCCACGCGATGGGGTACCCGATCTGGACCCCGGTCCTGGGCCCCGGGATGTTCGGGGGCGGCATCGTTTACGCGGGCGAGCAGGACCACCTGGCGGTCGGCATGATCGTCGGTCTGGACTGGAAGTATCGCGACTTCAACGCGCAGGACGCGCTGACCCGATTCAAAGAACACAAGTTCGTCAAGCAGTACATCGAAGGCGGCACGGTCGTCGAGGCCGGCGCCAAGATGATCCCCGAGGGCGGCTGGTGCGCCGTCCCGCGCGACCCCGAGACCCAGAGCATCGGCAAGGGCAACGTCATGATCCTGGGCGACAGCGCCGGGTTCGTCAACATGCTCAAGATCAAGGGCCTGCACAACGCCATCAACTCGGGCATCCAGGCGGCCAAGGCCATCGTCGCCTCGCTCGACGATCCGGGCTCCGCGGCGGTCAGGTATACCGCCAATGTCGAGCAATCGACCATCGCCAAGGAGATGAAGAGCGCCAAGAACTTCCGCCAGACGGTCGCAAAGTTCGGGCCCCTCCAGGGCATGCCGCTGTCGGTCCTGAACAACTGGCTGCCGCACTTCCAGGTCGAGAAGGACTACGAGGCGATGACCGCGGCGCCGTACAAATTCAAGCTCGACAAGGGTTTCGACAAGGACGCGTTCACCGCGGCCGCCGCGACCGAGCATCGCGAGGAGCAGCCTTCGCACTTGCAGATTCTCGATCCAACGATCTGCACGAGCAAATGCCTTCCGGTGCTGGGGGCCCCGTGTGTGACGTTCTGCCCGGCGGGCGTCTACGAGACGATCCACGGCCAGCCCAAGGCGGCCAACCCGTCGAACTGCCTGCACTGCAAGACCTGCCAGCGCAAGTGCCCGTTCGACAACATCCGCTGGACGGCCCCCGAAGGCGGCGGCGGTCCGCGATACAAGAGAATGTGACGACATGTCGGGGCGGGTTTCGAACCCGCCCCTGTCGTTTCATGCCAACCGCGGGCCAAGCCCTCCACAGCCTCGCCCGTTTCTATTTGGAGGTTCCGTAGATGGGGTCAGCGTCTGAGATCGCTCCTCCCAGGATCGCCTGTCCCAGATCCGCCAGTTCGACGCCTTCAGCGACGACGATATGCCGGTCGTCCGTCACGATCAGCCAGGGCATGCCCTTGACGCCCCAGATGGTACGGAGGTAGTCGTCGGGTGCGGCCATGCGGCTGACTGGAAAGGCGATGTTGTTCTGCTTGAGCCACCTGGGGAGCGTGTCCGTCTCCACCTTGGAAGTCCGTACGACAAGCACCAGTACGTTCTCCGCGGCCAGGGACTGGGCGTGTTCGTTCAGTTCCAGCAGCCTGGCACGCGACCGTCGCTGGGCGACATCGAAGAAGCATATCAGCATATCGATGTGAAGAACGCAGCCAAGGTGAAGATCTCTTTCGGCGGCGGCGCATATCCGGGTTGATCGTTTGGCCGCCGTGCTTGGCAAACAGGACGCTTGGCTTTACAATCGCCGGCTATGGCGCACAAAGACTATCCCAAGACCAACGCGATTCGATGCCTGCTCGACCACGGGATCGAGTTCGAGCCGTTCTTCTATAAGTACGAGGAACACGGCGGAACCCGCGTTTCCTCCCGCGAACTGGGCGTGGACGAGCACGTCGTCGTCAAGACTCTCGTCATGGAGACCGACGCCAAGGAGCCTCTGATCGTGCTCATGCACGGCGACTGCGAGGTCTCGACCAAGGGTCTGGCTCGGATTCTGGGCGTCAAGTCCGTCAGCCCGTGCGATCCGAAGGTGGCCAATCGGCACAGCGGCTACCTGGTCGGCGGGACCAGCCCCTTCGGAACCAAGCGGGAGATGCCGGTCTATTGCGAAGCGGGCATCCTGGAATTGGACAGGATCTACATCAACGGCGGGGTTCGGGGTTTTCTCGTTCGAATCGATCCGCGGGACCTGGCCAAGGCGTTGAATGTCACGGCGGTGCAGGTGGCGATCCCCGGATGACGAGGGCCCGGGAAGGCTGATTCAGGGCCGCAGGGGGGGCTATGAGCGCAAAAGAAAACCCTCCGTCGAGCCAGAGGGTTTCGGACTGTCGATGGGTGCTACGAGCAGACCGCAGACCGGTCTACTTCTGCGGGGCCTTTTTGTGCATGGATTCTTCGGCGCTGTCGTGATGTTCGTTATTGCCGCCGGTCTGAACCTCTCCATCAGGTTTCTGAGATTTCTCCCGTTGGATGGCGTCGTAGATCTCTCGGCGATGGACGGGGATATGCTTGGGCGCCGTGATTCCCAGCCGCACCTTGTCACCCCGCACATCGACGATAGTGATCTCGACCTCGTCGCCGATCATGATGGACTCGTCTTTTTGTCTGCTCAGAACCAACATCGTTAACTCCTTTTATCGGCTGGTTTTACAGTGCTCCTTACGATACGGGCACTTCACCTGTTCGTATAGCCGATTCTTCCACATTCCCTAACCACGGCGGCCCTGCGTGTGTTCCTTCACGCGACGGATCGCGTGGGAGGTCCCACGTCCCTGGCCCCGCATCTGCGCCCTGAAGGTTTCAGGACATCCTTATGTCGGCCAATTGAGGGGGGGGAAGCAGACAATTTTTGTTTTCTTTGTATGGGAGGATTCGGCTATGGGACGCTTGAGGTGTAAACCGTTTAGAGATAACGACTTAGCTGCTGCGGCCTACGTGAAAAAAGCGTGGAAAACCGGTGGATATCAGCCGGTTTCGTGCTTCCTCCACCAGTCATATCGGACCGCCATCCAGAATCCCAGGACCGAACCCAGCGTTCCCAGAGCCACCAACTGGACCGGGACGATCGCCAGAACGCTGTGGGGAAAGAAGGTTGCAGGGTAAGTCTCCGCGAATCGCTGGATGGTTTCGCCTCGATAGTGGGCCACTTGCGACAGCGCGATCACGAACAGCGACGCCAGCGAAGGCACGATATAGCTCAGATCGAGGAAGTGCTTGACGACGAACCCCGCGATGGCGAACGCGGCGATGACGCCAAAGAAGATCTGGCCGACGGCGGGCTGGGCTGGAATGTTGTGGGACATCGCCAGATTCTGCACGAAGACACCCATGAAGAACTCCGCGGCGACGGTCGAGAGTCCCAGGGCAACCAGTGCGTTCGTATAGATGTTGTTGCTTGATCGGCTGGAGGGGGACCGCGCGCTTGCCGGGCCTTTCGGCGGCGGAGCCGACTCGGCATCCAGGATGGTACACTGAGGGGCTTGTCGCAGACGTTGCGCCAGGAGCACGCCGGCGAAGCCGGCCGCGACGAGCAGCATCCAATAGACAGGTTCCAGGCGAAGAGAATGCACGAGCATTGTTCGTTCGGCCGTGGTGTCCCAGATCTGCGTCAAAGCCCGCATGGGGCCGGAGCGCCCTGCCCAGACGGTCAGGCCGAAAGGCACGCCGAGGATGCCGATCTCCCGGCCGTGCGGCCACGCGATGAAATAGCCGACGAACCCGATCGCGACCGCCAGAACCAGGAGAAACAGCGTGCCGGAGAAGCCGATCGCGGCGGCCCGGACCGGAAGCAGGGGGTCTGCAGGCGCCGCCAGCGGCCAGGCGAGAATTCCGATGACGACCATGCCCAATGCCGCCACCGCTGCGATGCGGAGCTTATTGATCCACGTCAATTCCATACTGACTACTCCCAAAGAGACAACAGAGTACTCCCAATGGCCGAGGCTGTCAACGTGGTCTATCGCCGCCGAGACACAAACAGTTTGGCGCGGGATTTGTGTTGACGAGTCCCCCTCGGCTCTTCACGATGGGACGGGTGACGAACACGTGGTGGTACGTGCGGTCGTATACCGATGTGAACCGCGGACCCTGGAGTTCCTGGGAATCGAGTATGTCGAGAGTGCTTGCTGTGGTGGGCAGTCCCCGCAAGGGCGGGAACACGGAGATTCTGGTCTCCCGCATCGCCGAGGGAGCGGCTTCGGCCGGAGCGACGGTTGAGACGGTTCGTTTGGGCGAACTGTGCATTCGTGAATGCGACGGCTGCCACGCCTGTTGGCGGGGCCGACCGTGCAGCAAGGACGACGACATGAGAGCCCTCTACGAGAAGATCGGGGCCTGCGACGCCATCGTGTTCGGGACGCCTGTCTACTGGTACGGGCCGACCGCGCTGATGAAAGCGTTCGTCGACCGCTTCGTATACTTCAACTGCGAGGCGAACCGGCCGATGGTGCGAGGCAAGGCGGCCGCGACGGCCGTAGTCCTTGAGGAAACGCACGAGGAGACGTGGCGGCCTGTGGTCGATTTCTTCGAGAAGAGTCTCGCGTATCTCGAGATGAAGCCGGCCGGCACGATCGTGGCTCCCGGGGTAGGGGAGAAAGGGGCGATCCGCAAGGAATCAAAGCGTCTGGAGGAGGCGTATCGCCTGGGCATCTCGCTGGCGACACATCTGTGATCGTTCCCGGCGATCGCCGACACCGGATTCGCCCGGGACGAACCCTGCATCCACTGCCTGTTGACGGCTCCGCCCACCTCGGCGATAATGTCGCCCTTCGTTCCGACACCTCGATGAATCGGTTGGAGTGCAACCTCTCGAATGTATGCGTTGATCGCGATTCTCGTATCGTTGCTGGTCTTGGTGATTCTGTTGCGGCTGCGGGTCCGGATCGGCAAGGCGATGACGGCCTCAGCCGTGCTGCTGGCGATCTTGTTGCAGGTTACGCCGGGCCAGATGTGGGGCCATCTGGCCGCCGAATGGCATGACCGACCGCTGACGGAGACTACGCCGTATCTGTTTGTGTCCCTGACGTTGCTTCTGCTTCTGGTCAACGTGGTGGGCGAGGCGATGGGGCAAATCGGCCTTTCCGCCCGCCTCATCCCGGCGATGCACGGCCTGTTCCGCAGTCGGCGCGTGGCCTTGGCGGCGATTCCTCTGGTCATGGGCCTGCTGCCGACGCCCGGCGGGATCATGCTCTCGGCTCCGATGGTTCGCGAGGCCGGCGACAAGATCGGGATCGAACGAAGTCGCGTCGCGGCCATCAACTTCTTCTTCCGGCACCAGTGGGAGCCCGTCTGGCCGCTCTTTCCGGCGGTTCCCCTGATTGTGACGATGCTGAGCGTCTCACCGGGCAAGGTTGTCGCATATCACGCAGCTCTGGCCGTCGCGGGGATGGTTTCGGGAATCGTGTTTCTTCTGCTGGCCGGAATCCCGCCGCGACGAGCCGAGCACATGGAGGCTCGGGCCGGCATCGTCTCGCACGCAAAGGACCTGGCGCTCGTATTCTGGCCCATTCTGTTCACCGCGATCCTGTATGTGAAACTGCACGTGCCGCCCGCGGTTGGGATTCTGCTGGCGATCCTTGGACTGCTGCTATTTCATCGCGTGGACGTGCGGCGCTGGCCGGGGATCTTCAGGGCTGCACGCGAGGCGGACATTGTGCTGCTGCTGTTCGGGGCCTTGTGGTTCAAGCTCAATCTGGAGGCCGGGGGGGCGGTCGAGGCCGTCGTGGCGTTCTTCCAGCAGATTCACATGCCGGAGCTGCTGTTGGTTTTTCTGCTGCCGCTCCTGGTGAGCTTCAGCACGGGTGTGACCACGCCGACCGTGGCGATCACTTATCCGTTCCTGACGCCCTTCATCGGAACGGGGGATCACACGCGGCTGGGCGTCGAGACGCTGGCTTTCGCGGGCGTCGTGTTCGGGCTGGCGATCAGTCCGATCCACCTGTGCCTGGCCCTGTCGGCCAGCTACTTCAACGCGCCGCTGATCCGGATCATCCTCAAGATCCTGCCGGCGGCTCTGTGCGTGGCGGCGGCGGGGATCGCGATGGCCCTTCTGGCCCCATAGCCGGACCCGGGGCGGCCAGGACTGACGTCAGCGAATCCGGACCGAGCCGACGTTCGAGCGGAGGTTGATGCGGCCTTCGCCAGTGCCGATCGCACCGCGAATCGCCTGTTTCAGATGGCCGGAGACGGTGACCGGACGGTCGCTGCTGACGGATCCGACGTTCGATTCGGCGGACACCTTGGCCGAGAGATCCTGGGGCCCCGTCAGTTCGACGTTGCCCACGTTGGCCGATGCGTCGATCGAGATTGCGGCGGGCGCATCCGACGCATATTCCGCGCGGACGTCTCCGACATTTGTGTGAAGATCGGCCCTGTCCCGCAGACCCGTGCAGGTGATCGCGCCCACGTTTCCGCGGGCTTCCACCGGACCGCCGAAACCGGCGACGCGAATATCCCCCACGTTGATCTCCGCTTTGATCCCCAGGGAGGCCGGGACGGTGATTGTGAGGTTCACCGACGGGTCGTTTCGACCGAATCCCCGTGGTTTGACGACCTTGACCACCAGGGAGTGGCCCGAAGGCTCGGCCTCGATGCGCACGGCCTCGCCCAGTTTCTGCGCCTTCTCTTCGGTGTTCGCGCGGGCCTCGATTACTGCGGAGATCTTCGCCTGGCCGACATCGGCGGCCGTCACTTCGATCCGGCCGACCCTGACGTTCACCGACAACATGTCGATGCCGGCCAGCGGCGCGGTCAGTTCTTCGTTCTTCGTGAACTTGGCTCGGGAGTCGTCTGCGCCGATGTGACAGCCGGCCAAGATCGCGATCGTCAGGACTGATGCGACGCCGATGCGGCTCAAGAAACCTGTCTTCATCTCCAATCTCCGATTCGCGGATTGCGTCTCCGCAGGAATTCACATCGTGGATCTCATGCTCTCAGTCGTTTAAGGGGTTCCATTATTGCCATGAACCCGTTCTTTTCAAGAGCAAAAGACCACATTGTCGCAGGGGAATCGGTCTGGCTGCGGTCGGTTCGGCCTTTTTGCTTTGACCGAAGGGGAGGATTGGGATATCGTTTGGGCCGCCGTGCGGCTCGCCGGTTTGACTGTATGAAGATGGTTTGGAGGCTCCCATGCCGGATTTGATCTTGACCAAAGGCTACCAACCCACGTTGAATCTGCGCGAGACCGAGCGCGCGATCAAGTTCATCAAGGATTTCTTCCAGGATCGTCTGGCGACCGCATTGAATCTCCAGCGTGTCTCGGCCCCCCTGTTCCTGCGAAAAGGCTGCGGCATCAACGACGACCTCAACGGCGTGGAAACCAAGGCGACGTTCCGCATCAAGGACGACGGGCTGTCGGAGGCCGAGTGCCTGTTTTCCCTGGCCAAGTGGAAGCGGATGGTGTTGGCGGATTACGGTTTCGGGCCGGGCGAAGGGCTCTACACCGACATGAACGCGATCCGTCCTGACGAAGAGTGTCTGGACAATCTGCACTCGGTGTACGTGGACCAGTGGGACTGGGAGCGGGTCATCGACGAGCGGGACAGGAGCCTGACTTTCCTCAAGGGGATCGTCCGCTCGATCTATGCGGTGTTTCGCATGATGGAGCGTGCGGTGCACGACCGATATCCGCAGATTGTCCCCATGCTGCCGGAGGAGATCGCGTTTGTCCACGCGGAGGAACTGCTCCAGCGATGGCCTGACGTCGGGCCGCGGGAACGGGAGAATCGAATCGCGAAAGAGCGGGGCGCAGTCTTCGTGATCGGCATCGGCGGCGAACTGCCCGATGGAACGATTCACGATGGACGGGCCCCGGATTATGACGACTGGATCACCCCTACCGTCAACGGCTGCAAGGGCCTCAACGGCGACATCCTCCTGTGGTATCCGTTGCTCAATCGAGCCTTCGAAATCAGCTCCATGGGGATTCGAGTGAACGCGGATTCGCTGCAGCAGCAGTTGCGGGTTCGCGGCGCGCTGGCTCGGTGTGAACTCACGTGGCACAAGAGGCTCCTGGCGGGCGAGTTGCCCCTGAGCATCGGCGGCGGCATCGGCCAGTCGCGTCTGTGCATGTTCTTCCTCCGAAAGCTGCACATCGGCGAGGTGCACGCGAGCGTCTGGCCTCAGTGGGTCATTGACCGCTGCCGCGAGGCGGGAATCACGCTGCTGTGAACCTCGCGGGATTTCGCGCAGACAAAAGGGGATGACGTTCGTCATCCCCTCTTCTGTGTTCCGGCCTGTGGTTTGGCGGCCGGTCTGCGTTCCGTGAACTTGGGTTATTCCCCGGTCTGCACCACGACAGGCTCAACCACCTTGGCCGACTCGCTCATCTTGACCTCGACCTGCGGCTGCGCGGCCGGCACGGCCTTCAACTGCTCGATCGTGGTCTTGAGTGTATCCGCCTGGTTCTGCGTGCTCTTTTGAACCAGGCTCATCTGCTCCTGGAGGAGGGCCTGGGTCTGGCGAAGCTGGGCGAGGACCTCGATCATCGCCTGCATGTCCTGAGCGACGTGGGACTCGAACTGCTGACGCTGCCGGCTGTTCGCATCGAGGGCCTCGCTGGTGCTCGTAACCCCAGTCTGGAGAGCATCCCGAATCTTGCCGAGCTGCTGATCGAGCATCGCGATGCTGTCGGCCATGGCCTGGATCCTGGCCTGGGCCGCATCGAATCTCTCGATCCAGCTCTGCTGGCCCTGAGCGATCTCGGTCAACCTGGCGGCCATTTCGACGCGGCCGGTCTGGGCGGTCTGCTCGGACTTGTTCTGGCTGTCGCTCAGGGCGGCGATGTCGCGTACCGCCTGGCTGGCGGTTGTCGCGGCGGCTTCGATGCCGCTCTGAGCCTTCTGCTGACTCTCGTCAAGCCTGGCCATGCGACTGTTGACGGATTCATCATGGCTCTGGATAGCCTTGGCGATTGCGTCTTGCCGTGCGGTCACCGCGGTGAGGTCTCTGGCAGTCTGCTCGGCAGCGACCGCCAGGGTACCCAAGCCACTCTGTGTTTTCTGCTGATTCTCATCGAGCCTGGTGATGCGGCTTGCAACGGATTCGTCGTGATTCTGAATGGCCTTGGTCATCGCGTCCTGTCGGGTGGCAATGCCGGCAAGGTCCTTGGCGGCCAGTTCGGCTGCCGCGGCCAGCCTGTCCAGGCCGCCCTGGATCTCTTGCTGATTCTCCGCAAGCTGCGCCATCTGGGCGTCGGCAGAACCGTTGTGATTCTGGACGGCCTTGGCGAACTCGGCCTGTCGCTCGGCCGCCGCGATGACGTCCACTGCGGTTTGTCCCGCGGTGGCGGTGAGCACATCCAAGCTGCTCTGCATCCGTTGCTGGTTCTCCGAGGACTTCGCCATCTGGCGGTCGGTGGAGTCGCTGTAACTGCGAATCGCGCCGGCGAGAGCGTCTTGCCGGTCGGACAGGCCGATCACGTCCGCTGCAGTCTGGCCCGCGGTCTCCGTCACGACGTCGAGCTGGCTGCTCAGCATCTTCTGATTGTCGGCCAGCGTCGCCGCACGGGCGATGATCGCGTCGTTGCCCGCGGCGATGATCCGCTGCAGTTCGGCATGGCCGGTGGCCAGCCCCATGACGTCCAACGCCGTCTGGCTTGCGGTGGCGGTGAGGATGTTCAGGTTCTCGTCAAGCTCCTTCTGATTGTTGTCCAGGCGGGCCACTCGTCCGCTGATCTCATCGCTGCGGCCGGTCAGTGTGCCCTGAAGCTTGTCCTGGGCGAGCGAGACGGCGGTCAGATCCGCGTAGGCCCGGTCCATGGTTGCGGCCATGCGGGTGATGTCGGCCTTCGTCGCCTGCTGGCTCTCGGTCATCGCTGCGGCCTGGGCGGCGATCGCCTGGTTCATTGCGCTGTTCAGCTCGATCATGCCCTTGACGCCGCTGGCGGTCAGTTCGGCCTTCTCCAGGACGTCGCTCATCCCGGTCTGCATCGCCTGTTGGAACGTCGCCTGGCTGTTGTTCAGCGTGAGCATGGACAGGGCTGTCTGATTCGTGGTCGCCGTCAGAACGTCCATTTGGCTCCGGAGCGATTGCTGACCCTCGGCCAACGCCGCTGTGCGAGACGTCATGGCTTCGTTGTGGTTCCGCTGCTGCTGGCGGAAGTTGTCCTGCGCGGAGGCCAACGCCGCCAGATCCGCAGACACCCCTTGAGTTCTGACGCCCAGATCCGCAACTGCGGCCTTCAGTCTCTCGTGGTTCTCCGCGACGCTCTGCTGCAGGACGCTCTGCCTCTGGGCGGCGGCGGACAATTCAGATGTCACTGTATCGACTTTTCCGTTCAGGGAGTTCAATCCGCTCTGGAGGTCGGCCTGGCTCTGCGACAGGTCGCCGAGTCGGCCGAGGACGGCCTCGTGATTGACTCGCGTGGCGTCCCGGAGGGCTTTCTGGTCGGAGGCCAGGGAGGTCAGCCCCGTGTTGAGCTGATCGGCCTTGCTGCCGACCTGATCGATGCTCGAACGGAGGGACTGATGCCCGTCGGACAGGCCGGCCATCGCGGTGATGATTTCATCGTGCCGGGCGCGCGACGTCTCCCTGATGGCGGCCTGCTCAGCCGAGACGCCGGCGAGATTCGCGGTCAGACCGTCCGTCTTGGCGTGCAGATCCTGAACCGAGGTCTGGATCGCCTGCTGATTCTGGAGCCCGACCGCCAACTGGCCGCTGACGACCTCGCGGCCGACCCGCAGCGTTTCCTGGAGAGAAGCGATGGCGGCCTCGGAATCCGAAGCTGCCTTGTCGGCTTTGGCGTTGAGCGCATCGAGGCGGCCCCTCAGATCCTGCTGGCCGGCCGCCAGTCCGGCGACCTGCGTTGCGACGGCGTCATGGTCGGTCGCGAGTCTTTGCTGCAGCGAGGATGCCGCTGCGGCGAGGTCCTCGTTCATGCGGCCCATCTTCCCGTCGAGCGCCTCGACGCCCGCGTGGAGCTTCTGTTGCGAGTCGGCCAGCCCGGCCAGCCGATTCGTGACCTGCTCGTGATTGGCGGCGATGGAATTCTGCGTCGCCGTCTGGGCGGCGGCCATCGCCGTGAGCCGCTCGGTCAACTGCGCGTTGTTGCTCTGCATGTCGGCGGACAGAGTGTCCTGCTTGCCTGCGACGGAGGCGATGCTCCGGCCCAACTCGTCATCGGCAGCGTGGAGTTGCGTGATGCCGGACTGGATACCCTGCTGGTTGCTCACCACGGTGCCCATGTGCGTGTTCAATTCCCGCTGGTTGGCCTGCACCATCTCTTTGAGCCCGGCCTGATGCTGCGCCAGGGCGGTCACATCGGAGGCGGTGTGCTGACCCACCTCCTGGACGCTGGTCAACTGCGTTTGCAGGGCTTGTTGGCCTTCCCGCAGGGCTGCGGCTTTGGCGTCGAGGTTCTGGTGGCCTGCGACGACGGTCTCATGGAGCTGCTTCTGCTCGTCTTGGACGGTTTGGACACCGGCGGCGATTCCCTGGGCCTGCGTGTCCAGGTTCTGAATGCCTTCCCGGAGCTTGGCAGTTCCGGCATGGATCTGCGACGAGAGGGTGGCAAGCTCCCTGGCGTTGGCGGCCACCATGGCCTGGAGCTTGATCTGATTGTCCTCCATCCGGGTCAGTTGCTCGCCACAGCCGCAGACGACGAACAACACCGAGGCGATCACGCAGACGTAAATACCCGCCGCGGCCCGTCGTCTGATTTCGAATCCGTTCGATCCTCGCATGGTGACTCCTTTCCTTCTTATGGCCGCGGAGGCCACAACCTTCCCAACCGAATCCCTTCCCTTCTTCCTGCGACCGGCAGGCGGCCTAGATTACCCAGAATCCGCACTGCCAGTACTGAGAACAGACTACCAGCTGTTTCTGTCTTCGGCAAGCGGATTCTTAAAGCTTTACTCCTTATGGGACGCGATCGGAACGTGGGCAGGATACAGGAGATACGGCGGTGCCAGTGACATGGCGTCGGCCGGCGGGGCCCACAGGACGCCGTAAATCCTCGCGATATCAAGGCAAAAGTCGATGTGGCGGAGCCGCCCGTTGTCGGGTTTGCACCTCTACCGCAGCGATCCGGGCGGCCGCGGCCACCGACCTCGGATCAGTCAAAACCTCATTTTTCTTTGCTTGACAGGAGAATCGGATCTGCCTATAAAATGGGGGGTATGGAGGAGCGGCCGGAGTTAGGACACGGTAGTCCGAAGTTGCAGCAACGGCCCTGCCAAGTGTGCGGATTGGGTAGGTGCATCGGGTGATAGAAGGATCCCACGCTTGGCAGCAAGGTACCGTGTATTCGCCAGGAGTTGCATGAGACGGATCTCGCGGGAGCATATCGCATGATCCGCTTGTGAATTCCGAGCGGCGAACGGATTCTGGGTGTCCTATGAGGAGGTAGGGATATGCAAGCTGTGATTCGCATCGTGTCCATGATCGTCGCGGCTGCCGTGGTTCTCGGGGGCGTGTCTGTGGTATCCGCAGGGGGCGCGGCTGGGCAAGCGATCGGAATCTCCCGGTCGCCGACCTTGTCCCTGGGGCAATTGATCTTGCGGGAGAACTTCGACGACAACGAGAGGAACGGCATCTGGCGAATCTACACGGAGGACCCGGCCAACTGTGTGGTGGTGGAAGCGAACCAGCGGCTGGAGGTTCGGACTAGTGCCTCCGCGGCCGGGGCTTGGGCCATGTACGTGGCGAACTCCTGGCGATTCGACACGGAGTCCGACTTCTCCTTGAAGGTGGATCTCCATTATTCCCCGTTGACGTACGCCAAGGGCCAGGTGGGCTTCGGCCTGACTCCCGACGCCGAGCACCCGCGTCAGCAGCAGATCGGCGTCGGAATCGGGGCGTCGGGCATGTTTTCTCATTTCTGGTACAAGACCATCGATGGGATCTCCAGTGACACGAGCACCGCGCCGCGGTTCGGCAACGACGCCACGATGTACCTGTCATACTGCGCCGAGGTCGACGAACTGTACATCGGCGACGCCGGCTATGGCCCGGACCATGCGTGGATCACGTTTCCCGGCCTGCTCAAAGGCAAGTGGGGCGGCAAGCCTCTGTACCTCTGGCTCGGCGGAAGTTCCGATGGGCTGAGTCTGACTTCGGGGCAGGCGTACTTGGATAACATGCTGATCGAGAACGGAGACCTGCTCGAAGCGTCTTTGCGCGACGTATACCGTTTCTGGTCGCCCAGGACCGGAAAGCACTTCTACACGATCAACGCCCAGGAAAAGGAGAAACTGCTCATCGAGTATCCCCTGGTGTGGACGTATGAAGGGGTGGCGTTCGCCGCGTTCTGCGACGACTCGGATCCATTGACCCGTCCGGTCTACCGGTTCTGGTCCGACAAGCTCGCATCCCACTTCTACACGATGGACGAGCAGGAGAAAGAGAAGCTCGTCCAGGAACAGGCCAAGACGTGGGTCTTCGAAGGCGTGGCGTTCTATGTATACCCGTCGGGATTGCAGCCGAAGATGACCAGCCCGGTGTATCGGTTCTGGTCCCCCGTCAAGGGCGGCTATTTCTACACGGCCGACGAGGCGGAGAAGGAGAATCTCATCGTCAAGTTCCCGAAGGCCTGGAACTACGAGGGCGTCGCGTGGTATGCCCTTCGATAAGGGCCTGACGACTGTGATCCTCTCGTTCAGGGGCCGCGCATCGGTCTGAGTCGTTCCAGCCTCGCATATCGCCGGTCGGAAGATCGACTTGAGCGAAACACGAGCCTCTGGTACAGTACCATCTTGCTCTGTGGCCGCCGGCGGCAGGGCGGACCCCATGCCGCGTACCGGCCGGGGGTATGAAACCAGGGGCACGGGGCGCCCGATCCGGTGAAAGGCGTCGAGCGCCCGCGAGGATGGCAAAGGACTCGACAATGGATGTACTGCTCATCGGCAGCGGGGGACGCGAACACGCGATCGCATGGAAACTCAGGCAATCCAAACAGCTTGACGATCTCTACATCGCCCCGGGAAATGCGGGGACGGCCCTGTGCGGGCAGAACGTCGATATTAAAGACTCGGACATCCCCGCGCTGGTCGGGTTCGCCCGGGAGAAGCGGGTCGGTCTGGTGATCGTCGGGCCCGAAGAGCCTCTGTCCAAGGGCATCGTCGATGTGATGGAGGCCTCCGGCATCAAGGCGTTCGGCCCCAGCGGCGCCGCGGCACAGCTGGAGGCCGACAAGGCCTTTGCCAAGCAGTTGATGCGGGCCGGGGCGATCTCCACCGCCGAGGGCCGGGTCTTCGATCGGTTCAGCGATGCCAAAGCCTATATTGCCAGCCGGGATGAGCCTGTGGTGATCAAGGCCGCGGGACTGGCCAAAGGCAAAGGCGTCATCGTCTGCGACGATCCGGCGCAGGGGATCCTGGCCGCCGAGAAGATCATGGTGGATCGCATCTTCGGCGACGCCGGCGAGAAGGTCGTTGTCGAGGACAAACTGCTCGGCGAGGAAACGTCGATCCTGGCCTTTGTGGACGGGCGCAGCATCTACGTTATGGAGTCCTCGCAGGACCACAAGCCCATCGGCGACGGCGACACCGGCCCGAACACCGGCGGCATGGGCGCTTACAGCCCCGCGCCGATCGTCACCGAGTCGATGATGGACCGGATCACGCGGGAAATCCTCGTGCCGGCCGTCGACGCGATGAACCGCAACGGCACGCCGTATCGGGGGGTCCTGTACGCCGGTCTGATGATGACCAGCGGCGGGCCGAGGGTCCTCGAGTTCAACGCTCGCTTCGGCGACCCGGAAACCCAGCCGATTCTGATGCGACTCCAGAGCGATCTGCTCGAGGTGTGCCTGGCGGTCTGCGACGGCACCCTGGAGGACGTCACGCTGCGATGGGATCCGCGTCCCTCCGTGTGCGTCGTCATGGCCTCCGGCGGCTACCCCGGTGAATATCAGAAGGGCAAAGTCATCACCGGCCTGCAGGAAGCGTCCCAACTCGATGACGTGATGGTCTTCCACGCCGGAACCAAGCGGCGGGACGGCAGCGTGGTCACCAGCGGCGGCCGCGTGCTGGGCGTCACCGCGATCGGCGGGACCATCGCGGCGGCCAAAGCTCGTGCCTACGAAGCCGTGGATCGCATTCAATTCGAAGGCGCGTACTGTCGTCGGGACATCGCCGACAAGGCAATCCGTCGCAAGTCTTGACAACGATTCCACATGGTGGGCTTTGCGTACTCATCCCCGGTGCCGGGCGGAGGCAAGAGGCTGCGGAGGCGTCGGTTTCTTCGCCGCATGCTGATCGCCGTGGTTGTCATTTGTGCGTCGATCGTGGCGGCGGGGTTCTGGTTCCGCCGCTCGTTGCCGGCCCTCGTGGCGTCCGAGCTCGGCCGTCTGACGAACACACGGGTGGAAGTGGGAACCATCGGTTTTCGCTTCGATGGTTCCCTCTCCATCGACAGCTTGTCGATCCGACCTGCGGGCAGTGACCCGGGGTATGACGATACGATCCTTTTCGCGAAGGACGTGTATGTCCGGTTCAGCCGCCGCAGTCTGCTATCGCTGTCGCCCCGGCTGACGGAACTCCGCATCGAGGAGTTCGTACTCGACGTGCAATGGGACTTGGACACAGGGCGATGGAACGTTGGGACTCTCCGATTCAACCGGTCTGGCGGCAAGGGCGGGGCTGCCGTCCCCGCGATCCAGCTTCACGACGGGAAGCTGCGCTACAGCAAGGTCTCCAGCGGCAAGATCGAGGTGGTTATGGCGGTGCCGGTGGAGGCTCGCTTCGGGGCCGGGCTTGCCCACGAAGGCTACGGTTTCGAGATCCAGACCTCCACGCTCTCGGGCGGCTATGGGCAGAGCCATCTCAAAGGATACTGGCGGCCGGGCGAGTTCGCCGTGGCCGGCGGGCTGTCCTCGGCCGACCTCCCCTCGCTGGAGCGAGCCTGGGCGGTGGACGTTCTGGCGGGCCAACTCCGGTACGACAAGAACGGAGACTACGAGCTGGATCTGCGGATGAAGGATCTGCATGGCAAGCATGCGCCGGAGGTCGGAGCCCTGCAGCAGATCACGCCGGGTGGCGTCGCCGGCGGCGGGCCGTTGGCGGGTCTTCAGGGGTTTTTCGCGAGATACCGGCCGACAGGCACGGTGGATTCGATCACCGTGGACGCCCGCGGCAATTTCCACCGGCTCCACGAAAGCGAAGTGATGGGATCGGTCGTCTGCAAGGATGTCTCGGTCTGCGACAGGACGTTCCCCTATGCCATCGACCATCTGAGCGGCCAGATCGATTTCACCCAGTCCGGCCTGCTCCTGCGGGAACTTGCGGGCAAGCACGGCGAGGTGGACGTCCGGATCGACGGATGGAGTCGGCGCACCAGCGACGGGCGGCAGTACCAGTACAAGATCACGACTCCCAACATGGTTCTGGACGAAGCGCTCTACGCTGCGCTGACGCCGGGACAGCAGCGTCTGTGGGATGCCTTCCATCCCAGCGGCACCGTCGCGGCCGAATACTGGCTGGCGCGTTCCTCGCCCACGGAAAAGCGGATGTATGTGTCCGTTGATCTCCATGGCGTGACGGCGGCCTTCCGGGAATTCCCGTATCCACTGACCGATCTGACCGGCAGGCTGTATTTCGATCGCGACAGCGTCACTGCGACCAACGTGGTCTCGGAGTCCGGCGCCCGTCGGATTCTGTTGAACGCCAAGGTGACCGGGCTGGGAACGGGAAAGGCGATCCACTATATTTCGATCGACGGCAACGACATTCCCCTGGACGCCACGTTGGAGAAGACCCTTCCTCCTCAGTATCGTCAGATGTACGAACGGCTGGAGGCCGACGGAACGGCCGACGTGCGGGCCCAGGTGTTCACCACAGGGGATGCGAACAGCGTCGGTCCCATGAGTTACCGCGCCGATGTCGTCTGTCACAGCAAGACGCTGAAGATCGAGCAATCCCCGGTGGCGCTTTCGGACGTGATTGCGGAAGTGGCGGTCTCCCCCAAGTCCCTGACGATCAAGAACCTGGACGGATGGTACGGGCCGAGTCGGGTCGCCGTGACCGGGGGGGTGCAGTGGGCGTCGGACGCCAAGGCCAGGCAGTTTCACGCGAACGTGACGGCCCGTGACCTTCCGGTGAATGAAACGACGATCGGTCTGCTGCCGGCGTCGTTGTCGGAACGGATCCGGGCGTTCCGGCCGGCGGGCAGCGTGAATTTGCGGCTGAAGCTGGAGACGCCTGACGGAGATGAGTCTCCAGTCCACTCGGGCGCCGTGGAATGCCAGGGATTGACGATCAACCACCGGGATCTGCCGTATCCTCTTCGCGACGTTCGGGGCACGATCTCGCTTGGGCGAGGCAGCCTCGACGTTGAGAACATCACGGCATCGCCCGTCGATCCCTGCCAGGCCGACGAGTCGGCGGTCATCCGCATCGGAGGGGCCGCCACACTGGATTCCAGAGGGCTGGTCGGTGGCTGCTTCTCGCTCAGGACGCAGGGGCTGCGTTTCACCACGGCGCTCGGCGAGGCGTTGCCCAAGGGGCTGGCTCGCGCGTACCGGGATGTATCCCCGAGCGGACCCTTTGATCTGGATGTGCCCAACCTGAGGATTTCCCGAACCACCAGCGGTGAATCGCTTGCCGAGTTCGAGGGCAAGGCACTTCTTAGAGACTGCGATCTGCGCATTTCCGGGACGGCGGTGGAACTGGCCGGCGACGTGGAAGTCGAGGGGGTATATGATGCGAAGACCGGGCTCGCCAAAGGGCGAGCGGCGCTGGCCGGCGAGCGGCTGGTCGTCAAGGGGCGGACAATCTCGGGCGTGACGGCCCAGGCGATCTATGATCCCAACACGCATGTCTGGGCGGTCGACGACCTTCTGGGAGACTGTCATCGCGGCAAGGTCCTGGGCAGTCTGCGAGTGGAGCAGTCTGAGACCGGCGGCACGGAGTACGTGTTGCAGGCGTCGTTGACCCACGTGGACTTGCAGCAGTTCCTCAGAGAAGGGCAGCCGTCAACAACCGCCGAAGCACCCTACAGCGGCGGGCTCATGAACGCCACGCTGAGCCTTGGTGGTCGTGCCGGAGATCTGGCCTCGCGCCGGGGCGTGTGTCAGATTGACATCGAGAACATGCGAATCGGCAGAGTCTCGCCGCTGAGGAATCTGCTGTCGGTGCTGAGCCTCAACGAGCCGACGGACTACACGTTCGAGCGGATGATCATCGACTCCTACATCCGGCAGGACATGCTCCTGATTCGCAAACTCGACATGTCCGGCCGGAATGTCGCGTTCACCGGGGCCGGGACGATGGCCCTCCCCACGGGCAATCTGAATCTGATGCTGACGGCTCGCGGGCAGCGACTGGCCGCGGCCGAGCCGTCCGTGTTCCAGGCCCTCACGGAAGGCCTGGGCGGCGCGGTTGTTCGCATCGAGGTCACCGGCACTGCGAGCGCGCCGGTCGTGCAGACCAAGACGCTGCCTGTCATCGAGGACTCCCTGCGGATCCTCGGAAAGCCTGAATAGCCTCCATGCCTGGCTTCCTCCGGTGCACAATTGCCTTGTGAATCACCGAACGGGACGTCTATAATACTTCTTTGTCGGCGGTCATATCGGACCGGCATTTCTCCCAGATTCAGGGAAGTCAAAAGATCGCCATTGTGAGGCGACTGAAGACAGAGGTTAAACGGATGGAAGGCGCAAGGTGGACGTTGAACCGGCGCGAGTTCTTGCTGGCTGCGTCGGGGTCGGTGGCAGAGGTGTTGTTCCAGGGGACCGGTGCGTTCGGGCAGGAGAAAGACAAACCCCGGCCGAATTTCTTGTGGATCAGCACTGAGGACATCAGTCCCGATCTGGGCTGCTACGGCGACACATACGCCGTGACGCCTCACCTCGACGCGCTGGCTGCGCAGGGCATTCGATACAATCGCGTATTCTCCCATGCGGGGGTTTGCGCCCCGACGCGGTCGGGCATCATCACCGGGATGTACCCCACGACGATCGGCACGCAGCATATGCGTTGCCAGGGCGTCCCGCCACATTACGTCAAGTGCTTCCCGGAATACCTGCGGGCCGCCGGGTATTACTGCACGAACAACGTCAAGACGGACTACCAGTTCGCTTCCCCGCCGGCGGCCTGGGATGAATGCAGCGCCAAGGCCCATTGGCGGAATCGTCCCAAGGATAGCCCGTTCTTCGCGGTGATCAATTTCACGACCACGCACGAAAGCCAGATCCGCGATCACAGTCCCGAACTGATGCGGCGGCTGGACGGCCTGGCCCCGACCGAGCGTCATGACCCGGCCAAGGCCAAACTCCCGCCGTACTATCCGGATACGCTGAAAGTCCGCGAGGATTGGGCTCGGTACTACGACCTGATCACGCTGATGGACAAGCAGGTCAAGGAGGTGCTGGACCAGCTTGAAGCCGACGGGCTGGCCGAAGAGACGATCGTCTGGTTCTGGGGCGACCACGGGCGTGGCCTGCCCCGGGCCAAGCGGTGGGTCTACGATTCGGGCACCCGGGTTCCGCTGATTCTTCGAATCCCTGAGAAATGGCGCAAGCTCGCCATGCCGGACAATCCCAATGCCCTCAGGCCGGGCAGTGTCAACGACGAACTGGTGGCGTTCGTTGATTTCGCACCCACGATGTTGTCCCTTGCCGGCGTCGAGGTGCCCAAGCACATGCAGGGGCAGGCCTTTCTGGGTCGCCACAGGGCAAAACCTCGCGAGTATGTCTACGGCGGCCGCGACCGGATGGACGAGGCCTACGATCTGATCCGGACCGTGCGCGACAAGCAATTCCGGTACATTCGCAACTACATGTGGTACGTTTCGCGGGGCCAGACCATCACGTACATGGACGAGATGCCGACCATGCAGGAGATGCGCCGACTCCACGCCGAAGGCAAGCTTCAGGGTCCGCAGATGCAGTACTTCGAGCCGACCAAGCCTATCGAGGAACTCTACGATACAGCAGCCGATCCCTACGAGGTGAATAACCTGGCGGGCGACCCGAAGCACCAGACCGTGCTGGAGCGGATGCGGTTGGCCCACTTGGAGTGGTGCCGCGAGACGAAAGACATGGGGCTCGTGCCCGAGCCGATCTTCGACGAGATGAAACGGCCCGACGGCAAGTTCGAGAAGACGGCGGACCCTGTTTTTGTGAAACTGGCCGGCAACAAGGACCAAGGCGGGGCGGTTACGGTCGCCTGTGCGACCCAGGGGGCGTCCATTGTCTGGCGGCTCGGCGGGGACCCGAAAGAAGATGCCGGTTGGAGTCTGTACGTCAGGCCGGTGCCGATCCAGGCGGGCGAGGTACTGCATGCAAAGGCCTGCCGGCTCGGATTCCAGGACAGCGGCGTCGCTTCGTTCAAGGCGGGCGATTCCATCGCGAACAAGCCGGAGCCGACACAGGCGGAGAACTGGGACGACAAGACCGATCTGCCGGGCTTGCGACTGCGGTTGATGAAGATCAAGGAACTGGATTTCACGGGGCCGAATGCGACGACGGCTCTCCTGGCCCATCTAACGGACGCCAAGCCGTCGGTGCGCTACTGGGCGGTCGTCGGTCTGCATGCTTGGACGAAGTACTCCATCGATCTGGCGATGGCCAAGCCGGCGGTGACGACCATGTTGGAGGATCCCTCGACGGTCGTGCGGATCGCCGCGGCCCACGCGATGTGCGACTGGGGCGAAGAGCAGACTGCGCTGCCTGTCCTGATCGAAGCTCTTAAGAGCCCGACGGCCAAGACACGGATGTTCGCGATGGTGGCTCTGGACAAGATCGGCGAGAAGGCCCGGCCTGCGCTGCCGCAGATCCAGGCGGCCGCACAGGATGCCGACGAGTACGTCGTTCGCGTGGCCAAGACCGTGCTGAGTCGTTTCCATGCCAAGTGATCAATCGGTTTCCCGACGGCTCAACGTTTCGGCGAGGTGGCCAGCAAGAACCATCTCTGGGTTGTGGCCGGCTTGAGCGAGCGGGTGGGACATCGCCTACAATACGGTTGCTCTGATCAACCGCCAGCACAATCTGGCATGCACGTACCGCGAAGTTCATCTGTCGCGGGAGGAGTGGAAAGAGGGCGTTCGGCCGGGCGATGAGTACCCCGTCTTCGACACGGGCTTTGGCTGCGTGGGGATGCAGACCTGCTGTGACGGGTTCTTTCCGCAATCGACCGCGATTCCGCCGGGAAAGGGCGCGGAGGTGATCGTGGCGTCCACCTGGGGCGACACGTTGCCCGACGCCGACGGCAAGGTCAGTGGCGAGACGGTCTTTCGCGCCCGGGCCCGCGACAACGGCGTGTACTTGGCCTCAGCCGTCTACGACGGCAACAGCCTGGTCATCGACCCGATGGACAGGATCCTTGCGTTGGACGCCGGCAAGACCGGCGTCTTCTGGGCGGAGGTGGATCTCAGCAAGCGGGAGTGTCTGGATTGGGTCGGCTACTGGCGGTCCATCGGCCCGCGAGACCGCGTGCCTAAGGGCCCATGGACGCCCCCCAGGCCAACCCGGAGGCGAGGAACTCTGTCCAGTAGTTCTTGCCATCCATTTCGCACGCGTTACCGGGTCTCTCGTGCGACGGCGACGGAGCGTTTGCGGAACGCCGCGGTGTGGATCGACCGGCTCTCCTTGATGTATTTGCGTTC
>JAAYVJ010000398.1 GCA_012517265.1 Planctomycetota bacterium
AGAAGGCCGGGGCCAACACGGCGGCGGTCAACTACCACTTCACGAGCAAGGAGAACCTGTACGTCGAGGCGTGGCGCAACGCGTTCGAGCGGTCGGTGCAGGCTCATCCGCCGGACGGGGGGGTGCCCGCCGACGCGCCGCCGGAAGAAAGGCTGCGAGGCAAGATTCTGTCGCTCATGCAGCGGATGGGGGATCCGACGAACTTCGAGGTCGAGATCGTGCACAAGGAGATGGCCAATCCGACGGGTCTTCTGGCGGAGGCCATGCACCGGGCGGTCGATCCGATGCGGCGGGACATGCGGCGGCTCGTCCAGGAACTGCTGGGCGAAGGGGCGAGCGAACAGAGCGTGATGCTCTGCGAGATGAGCCTGATGGGGCTGTGCTTCGGCCCGATCGGCCACATCCGGGGATTCAAACCGCCGGGCGGCCCGCGGCCGGACGGGCCGCCGATGAAGTTCGGCGTCGAGGTGCTGGCCGAGCATGTGACGCGGTTCACGCTGGCCGGGATTCGGGATCTGCGGGAGCGGGCGGGCCATGCCCCGAAGGCAGGCGGCAAGCGACGACGGGATTCAGAGGTTTCGAAACGGGAGTGATCGATGATTGTTCTGCGGAAGACATCGTTCGTCAAACGGGCGGCGTGGCCGTGCCTGGCGTTGGCGGTTGCGGCGGCGGCCGGTTGCCGCGTCGGGCCGGACTACGCCAGGCCGGAGACGCCTGTGCCCCAGGCGTGGAAGAGCGAACTGGCCGGCGGCCTGATCGCCGATGCGGCGGACCCGAACGTCCTGGCGTCGTGGTGGACCACGCTGGGCGATCCGACGCTGTCCGATCTGATCCGCCAGGCGGTCGCGGGCAACTTGGACATCGCGACGGCGCGGTCGCGGGTCCGCCAGGCGAGGGCCCAGCGGGTCATCGCCAAAGGCGGATTGCTGCCGGCGTTCAACACAGGGGCGTCCGCCACGTCCAGTCGCCGCGATTCGAGGGCCGGGCTCGACACGCACGGCGAGACGTACTCGGCGAGCCTGGACGCGGGCTGGGAGCTGGATCTCTTCGGCGGCGTTCACCGCTCGATCGAAGCGGCCACGGCCAATCTGGAATCCGTCGAAGAGAGCCTTCGCGACGTGCTCGTGTCGCTCCTGGCCGAGACGGCGTTGAATTACGTCGAGGTGCGGACCTACCAGTCGCGGCTGGAGGCGGCCGAGGCGAGCCTCAAGACCCAGGAACAGACGTACCAACTGGTCCTGTGGCGGGTCGAGGCCGGGCTCGGCGACGAACTGGCCGCACAGCAGGCGAAGTACAACCTGGAGAACACGCGGTCGCAGATCCCGAATCTGCGCACGGGTTTGCAGGAGGCGAAGAACCGCCTGGCGGTGCTGCTGGGCAAGACGCCGGGCGCTCTCGACGCGGCGTTGGAAAGGACCGGGCCGGTGCCGGTGCCGCCGGCGCAGATCGCGGTGGGCGTTCCGGCGGACGTGGTGCGTCGCCGGCCGGACGTGCGACAGGCCGAGCGCGAGCTGGCGGCCCAGACGGCGCGGGTCGGCGCC
>JAAYVJ010000399.1 GCA_012517265.1 Planctomycetota bacterium
CGGACAGGGTCTTCCGTCGACGGGGCCGGCGCTGCTCACTCGGGAGGGCCCTCGCTGGCCGTTGATCGAGATCGTCTCTTCCTGCCATTGGATCAGGTCGGAGTCCGGTGCGAACGGCTGCTCGACGTCGACCATGGTAATCTGGTTGACGGGATAGTTCTCTCGCATGATGATCTCGGGTCGCAGGAGCAGAGAGAGGATGTGTTTGCCCTGCTCCTCAGTGGCGGCGTGTGTTTCGAGTAGATGAGTCAACCTGGCGGCGCAGGCTTGGGAAGGAGCGGCCTCGAAGGAGGCGATCGCACGCTTCACTTGCCGACTTCGAATCGCGGGGCCGACTGCATACCCCAGAACGATCAGGACGATGAGAGCGGCCAGGAGCCACTGGAACATACGACGAATCCGCGTCTTCTTCTGCATGGCGATTCTCTCCACTGTCCCGAGCCTCGGCCTTCCGCACCGAAACTTGAGACGACCTCAGAGACTGTCCATGTGTCTCGAATGCCATCAGTGGAGACGCGCTGCCCTGCGTGGGCGTTACAGGGTCAGAGTGATTTTCCGAGCACCGCCGCAGGCTTCCGTGTTTTGCGCCGAAGCCTACGGCGGTTCCCTTGCGGCGAACGGCAGGGGACTGCCGGACCCGCTGTTATCCTACTTGAGCACGAACGCCACGGTTGGATCCATCGGGTAGCGGCCGAACTGCTCGCCGTAGATGGCCAGGCCGCCAGCGAGGGCCTCGTCGGCCTCCAGGCGAAGCGTGATCGTGCCGGCCTTGGCCGCTTCCTGAAGGACCTGCGCCGGAATTTCCGCGGAGATCAGGTAGCCGTAGGAGCCGGCCTCGGTGAGGGTGTCGTCGCGTTTCTGGGCGTGCCAGGACAGGATGCCGCGATGGTCCGCCGGGTCGTCGGGCAGCTCGAACGTGCCGACGATCTGGCCGGCGATTCGTACGCGGACCGCGCTGGGGTACGTCTTCTCGTCCGTCATCGGATAGGCGTTGGGATTGGAGCTCGGGTCGTGCGTGCCCTTGCCCCGCATGAAGTCTCCGTCCTGCTGGGCGGCGCCTTGCCGGTCCTTTCCGAAGAGCTGTTTGGCCGAGACTTCCGCGAGGAAGCTCGCGGCCGCGATGTCTTCGACCTTCAGGTCCGAGGGCCAGGCGATCTGGTATTCGAAGTACCCGGCTCCGGCGCTGTTGACCTTGAGTCCGTCGAATACGTTCCACTGCTTGACCGACCATTCGGCCTTCTTGAAGTCTTTCGGCGCCACGCGCAGGACTCTTGTCTTGCGCTGACGCTGGGTGATGGTCTCGTCCCGAGGCTGCTGACCGTCGCGGACGGCGAACGTGGTGAAGTTCCTGGCGACCACGGCGCCCGAGCGATCCTCAAGCTGCACCGAGAGCACGACCGCCGCCGGCTCCTGGGGCATCGTGACTTCCAGAGGCTCGATCGCCTTGCACATCCACGGCGAGCAGGCGACGCGCACGGCGGCTCCGGCTCCGCCGCCGCGGGATCCGTCCCTCGATCCCCTTGCGGCCAGGTTGCGGACGCGGCCGAGGCTGTCCCACGCCCGCATGCTGGTCCGCAGGGTCAGTTCCTGGCTCGGGATGCGGTCGGTCAGGATCGAGACGTACAGGGGCACCTGGACCTGCTGGCCCGGCTTGACCTCCTGGCACAATTCCTCGTTCATCGCGATGTAGCAGTCGGCGTGGAGGTCCCGCAGGCTCATGCCGGGCATCAGCTCTTCCATCCCGGTGAACTTCTGCGAACGGTCGTACCGCCAGTAGCCGTTCCATTCGTTGATCACGTCGTGGTGCTCGGTGTAGAGCCAGCCGCAGATTTGCGGATGCCGGCGGAAGGCGTTCATCATGATGTGATAGTCCCAGCTCCAGTCGACGTCGCCTGTGCTGCCCTTGTAGCCCCAGACATTGCCGCACTCGCTGTTGAGCAAGGGGTCCCCGTCCTGCGTGCGGCCGCCGATATAGTTC
>JAAYVJ010000400.1 GCA_012517265.1 Planctomycetota bacterium
CCAGGCTCGCCGCCAGGGATGGTCTTGGGGAGCGGTTGGTTCCTTGGGGACGGACGGCTTGCGGAGGCGGTGGAGGAACAGGACGACCGCCGTCAGCGACAGACCTCCGATGATTCGCTGATAGGCCGCGGTGCCGCCGTCAACATCTTTTGCCCGGAAATGGGCGCGTGCCGCTACGAACCTTGCGAGGAAGGCCCTCTCCTGTATCGGCTTGGCCGGCCTTTGGCATTTGGCGACACTTTGGATGCCAGGGATGGATGCTCCCTGGCAGGGCTCCCCGCCGGGAAGCCCTGGATTTCTATGATTCACGGAGGGCACGCTATCCACACGTGCGGCCGCATATCCGACGGCCGCACGCGTAGACAGCATTTCGCCGCATCAGGTGCGCGATGTCATTTCACCCGCAGGACGACCTTCTGCAGATCCTGGTCCCGCGAGGAATTGCCGATCATGATCTCGAATTCGCCGGGCTCGACCACATGCTCCATATCGATGTTGTAGAAGGCCAGATGCTCCGGTGCGATCTCCAGGGAGACCGTCTTGGTTTCGCCCGGGGCCAGCGTGACCCGCTCGAAGCCCTTCAACTCCTTGACCGGCCGGGTAACCGAGCTGACCTTGTCCCGGATGTACATCTGAACGACCTCGTCGCCTGCCCTGGCGCCTGTGTTCGTCACGTCGATCCTAATCTCCGTCGACTCGGTCTTGCCGATGGTGGATTTCTTCAGGCGGGGCTTGCCGAACTGGAACTGCGTGTAGCTCAGTCCGAAGCCGAACGCGTACAACGGCGTCACGTCGTCGAACAGGTAGCCTCGCCGGGCGGCGGGCTTGTGGTTGTAGTAGGCGGGGATGTGCCCCACGGAGCGGGGGATGGTGATGGGGAGCTTGCCGCCGGGATTGATGTCGCCGAAGAGGGTCTCCGCCATCGCCCGGCCGGTTTCCTGGCCCAAGTACCAGCATTCGAAGATGGCCGAAGCCTTGGCCGCGAGGTTGCGGATGGAGATCGGCCGGCCGTTGAAGAGGACCGCGACGATCGGCTTGCCTGTGGCGGCGACGGCGTCGATCAACTCGTCCTGCCTGCCGACCAGATCGAGCGAGGCGCGATCGCCCAAGTGATTCAGGGCCCAGGCCTCGCGCGACGTCTGCTCGTTGTCGCCGATCGCCAGGACGACGACGTCGGCCTGCTCGGCGACCTTGACCGCCTCGGCGATGCTCTTGCGGTCTTCGGTCGGATCGCTCGGCGTGACCTCGTCCTGCTGCCAGGAGCCGCCGATCGTGATTTTGCAGCCCTCGTGATACAGAACCTTGATCGACGCACCGACGCGGTCCTGGATGCCCTGCAACAGCGTGGTGCAATGCTTGGGCACGCCGCTGTAGCCGCCCAGCATCCGGCGGTCGGCGTTCGGGCCGATGACCGCGATCGTTTGGATCCGGCGCGGATCCAACGGCGCCAGGCCGCCGTCGTTCTTGAGCAGCGTGATCGTCTCACGCGCCGCCTGGAGGGCCAACTCGCGATGGGCTTCGCAGCCGACGATTCGCTCGGCGACCGCCGGGTCCACATACGGGTCTTCGAACAGCCCGAGCCTGAACTTCCAGGCCAGCATCGGCGTCACGAGCTCGTCGATGAGCCTTTCCTTCACGAGGCCTTTGCGGACGAGTTCGACGAGGTACGGATAGCAGTCGGGGTCCGGCAATTCGATATTGACGCCTGCGTGGACCGCGAGCGCCGCCGCCTGGGCTCTGTCTTCGGCCAAGTGGTTGCCGAACAAGTCCGGCCGCTCGTTCAGCTCGCGTACTGCGAAGTAGTCCGACACGACGTAGCCTTTGAAGCCCCACTCCTTGCGGAGGACATCTCGCAGGAGCCACTTGTTGGCGTGGGAGGGGACGCCGTCGATTTCATTGTAGGAGGCCATCACGCTGATGGTGCCGCCCTTGTGCAGCGCTTCCTTGAATGGATAGAGGAAGACCTCGCGCAGAATGCGTTCCGACACGTTCACCGGCGCACAGTTCGTCCCGGACTCCGGCTGGCCGTGGGCGGCGAAGTGCTTGAGCGTGGCGATGACGTGTTTCTTGTCCTGGAACGTCGCGTCGCCCTGGAATCCCTGCACGGCGGCGATCCCCATCCGGGAGACGAGGTAGGGGTCCTCGCCATAGGTCTCCTCGACTCGTCCCCAGCGTGGCTCTCTCGCCACATCCACCACAGGCGTCAGGGCCTGGTGCGTCCCTCGGGCGCGGGCCTCGGCGGCGGTCATCTCGAACAACCGTCGCACCAGCTCGGGATCAAACGTCGCGCCCAGTCCGATGGGCTGGGGAAAACTCGTTCCGTCGATGGCGGCGTGCCCGTGCAGGCATTCCTCATGGAAGACGACCGGGATTCCCAGCCGGGTGTTCTCGATGAAGAACTTCTGAATCTCGTTGGTCAGTTCCGCCATCTCCCTGGCGTTGCGCCCGCCGCCGGCGTCGCTGGGCCGCCCGACCTGGCCGAGGCCGGCGCGGTCCTTGAAATGGCTCTTGGCCTTCTGGAGGTCGAATCGGCCCTTCTCGTCGACCATGGTGTTGCTCTTCTGCTGCCAGATGCACAGCATCTGGGCGACCTTCTCCCTGAGCGTCATGCGGGACAAGAGGTCCTTGACGCGCCGCTCGACGGAGAGCTTCGGATTGCGGTAAGCGGGCTCTTGCCGGGATTTCTGTTTGGGTTTCATGGTGACTCCTGAGCGAAGTTCATGGTTTTGGGGTGGTATCCCTCGATCTCAAAAATGCCTGCGTCGCTCGGCCAGCTCTCCGGCCATTTCCAGCGTCACTCGCTTGTTGAGTTTGTAGAAGATCAACAACAACGTGCAGATGCCGAACAAGGCCGCGACCACCAGGCCGCTGCACACGCGGAAGCCGTGGACGGCCTGGGGCAGCTCCGGATGCTTCGAGTCGTAGGCGAACAGCCCGCCCATGATCCAGAGGAAGGACGCGGAGCCCAGGGCCAGGCCGGACTTCAGGGCGAATCCGATGGTGGCGAAGACGATGCCCGTGAAGCGGCGGCCGGTCTTCCATTCCGAGTAGTCCGCGACATCTGCGAAGATGGCCCAGACCAGCGGGATCGTCGGTGCGTAGCACATCGAGATGACGACGGACATGAGGATCATCCCCCAGACGTCGGTCGGCTTAAGCAGGTAGAAGGCCGCGGAGGCGATCGCCGCGAGTCCGAACCCGACGACCGCGACCGCCTTCTTGCCGAATCGCCGGGCCAGGCCGGGGGACAGCAGAATGACGACGATGGTGGTGGCGGTTCCGATCATGTTGTAGATGCTGTTGAAGACGTCGGCCACGTTGGAGTTGGCGAGATTCGAGCGATCGCCGTGGACGATGTAGCCGAGGGTCTCCATGAGGCCGCCGGGAGCGGGGGCCCCCTGCGCCAGAGCCGGCGCGGTCAGGTGCACCGATTGCAGCCAATCATACATCGCGGCCTTGTCCGCGTAATAATGGAAGTAGTTGTACCAGGCGGCGCCGCGGAAGGAGAGGATGCAGAAGTGGAACAGAGTCATTGCGAACATGACGATCCAGGGGCTGTTCCGGAGCAGAGCGACGAAGTCCTGGCGGATGTCCGACTTCTGCTGCGGCGGAGGCTGGATGCGTTCCCGGGTCGTGAGGAAGGTGGCAAGAAACAGGACTAGGCACAGGACCGCCCAGATGGTCATGGTCATTTGCCAGCCGTATTGCCGGTCGTGACCGATGGCGAACTTGGCCACCAGGGGCAGCGTGAATCCGCCCACGATGAACTGCGCGACGTTGACGGCGATGAAGCGGTAGGAGTTGAGCTTGGCGCGCTCGTTGACGTCGCCCGTCATGACGCCGCCCAGCGCGGAATAGGGCATGTTGTTCATGGAGTAGATGGACATCAGCAAGACGTTGGTGATCGCGGCGTAGGCCACCATCGCGCCGGTGCTCCAGCCCTTGGGCGTCGTATAGGCCAGGACCATGAGGACGCACCAGGGCAGCGCGGTGAACAGTATCCACGGGCGGAACTTGCCCCAACGCGTCCGGGTGCGGTCGGCGAGCACGCCGACGATCGGATCGATGACCGCGTCCCACAGACGCGCCGCCAGGAGGATGGTCGCCGCCGTGCCCGCAGCCAAGCCGAAGATGTCCGTATAGAAATTGGTCTGGAAGAGAATCATCGTCATGAAGACGAAGTTCGCGGCGGCGTCGGCCATGCTGTAGCCGACTTTTTCCACCACCGAGAGTCTCTGCGATGCGACCGATGCGTCGCCGGCGGTCTTGCCCAGGGGGAGTTCTCGCGATTCGTTTTGCATATGCAGCTCCTTATTCGGACCCGTTTTTCTCCTGCGGACTTCCTGTGTCGCGACTCGTCATCGTATCCGGCGGACGGACTTCGAGCAATACTCCATGTGAACAACCTGCCATCAGGCCTTCTCGATTCTCCAGTACATGTTGTAGCGCTGATGCGTCATTTTGTAGTAGGGAACCAGCGTCACGTCGTTTGGACGGCCGATGCCCTCGGTCTTGAACGTCAGAGACGCGTCGAGCGGCTTGATCTTGTGCGGGATGTCGGCCAGTTCCCCGATGAAGACGGGCACCTCAACGGGTTCGTTGAAGACCGCGCCGATGGTGCGTTCGTTGATGTGCAGATCGTCGCCGGGCTTGACCTCATGCCCCAATGCGCCCACGAGCACGATGGGCCCATAGACCACGGCCGCCGTGTCGGCAGTGCCGGGAAGAAGCTCCATCCGCAACGACATGGGCAGGTCCACTTCGACCACGTCGCCGGTCTTCCAGAGGCGATCCATCGCCAGAAAGGAGCCTGGCTTGCGAGAAGGCTCGGCGGCAGAGCCGTTGATGCGGACCGACGCCGTGGCGGCCCAGTTCGGATGGCGAACGTGCAGGGCGAATTTCTGTGGCGAGGCGGCCTCGATCTCCAGGCGAATCCTGCCAGATTCCGGGAACGACGTGGTTTGCTTGAGCCTGACGCCTTTGTCCTTCCAGTTGAGCGAGGAGGCGATGAAGAGGTTCACGTACAGGGCATCGCGTTGCGGCCCGTCCGGGTTCCCGAGGAAGTAGATCGAGTCGCCGTACTTGGCGTGGTTCTCGATGCCCGTGCCGGTGCAGCACCAGAAAGAGTCGAACGGCGTGCAGTAGAGCTTGAGATAGCCCGGCCGGGTGGACTGGAAATAGGTCATCATGCCGGTGTCCGGGTCCTGCGATCCCAGGATGGCGTTGAAGAGAGCCTTCTCGTAGTAGTCCCCGTACGCGGCGGCGGGGGCATCGGCCAAGAGCAGCCGGGTGAGCTTCAGCATGTTGTGCGTGCAGCAGGTCTCCATGGTCTTGGCGGAGGACAGGTGCCGGGCAAAGTCGGTGATCGGGAAGAAGTGCTCGTTGTCGCCGTTGCCGCCTGTGGCGAAGGAACGCGTGCCGGTCACGGTCTCCCAGAGGAACCGGGCCGCGGCATGGTATTGCGGCTTGCCGGTCACCTGATACAGTCGCTCGAAGCCGACGAACTTGGGGATCTGGGTATTGGAGTGCAACCCATTCAGGGTGTCGCGCCCTTCGGAGAGCGGCGTGAGGACCGCCTGGTGGCAGAATCGCTCGGCCAACGCCAGATGTCTGGCGTCTCCCGTCAGCGTGTAAACGTCGGCGAGCACCTCGTTCATGCCGCCGTGTTCGACGCGGAGCATCTGCTGAAACTGCTCGTCGGTCATGTCTTCGGTGACGTCCGCCGCCCAGTCGGCAAGCTTCACCAGCACATCCATCGCGTCCTTGCTGTCGCAATAGAGGCGGGCGTCGCGCAGTCCGGCGAAGATCTTGTGCAGCGTGTACCAGGGGACGCCGACCGTACGCCGGCCGGCCACCAGGTTCTCGATCTGCGCGGTCTTGTCGGGAAAGGCGCAGATGAGGCCGGTTGTGCCCGCGTCCTGGCAGGCTTTGAGCTCTCCGATGATGTAGTCCACGCGGTTCTTCATCTCTTCATGGCCGGTGGAGGCGTACATGAGCGACGCCGCGGTGAGGTAGTGGCCCAGCGTGTGTCCATGGGCGCGGATGTCGGCCCAGGTTTGCACCGATTCCCAGCCGCCATAGACCGGCGCCTTGGGTTCGAGGCCGGCGTTGACGCGGAAATTGTGCAGCATCCGGTCGGGCTCGAGTTTCAGAAGATATGCCTCGTCGCGTTTCTGAGCCTCCAGGAAGGGGCCATCCAACAGACGCACATCAGTCAGCGGAGCCGGTTGAAGTGATGCGACCGATCGGCCAGACCGTGGCCGGGAGCTCGCGGCCCCCCGTGAGGAGGGAGGGAAAGGCCCGGCCGCCACCACTGCCGCGCCCAGCCCCATCGCCTTGAGCGCCTGACGCCGCGTCAACGAGGACGCGTTGTCTATGTAAGGCTCCCTATCGATCATGACAACCTCCGTGCGAAACCTGAAGAAGAGTCTCGCCCCATATCCGTGACAAGTCAACTGTGTACAGAACTCCGCGATGCACTCGTTCATGCCCGCACAGACGTCTTGCCGAGGCATGCAGGGTCGCGCGTCATGAATTCACGCCGGGCGTGATGATCCGGTAGTTCCCGCTCAGGTGCATCAGGCTGAACAGGTACAGAAATCCATCATAGTACGGATCGAAATAGCCGTCCTCATAGGGTTCCAGTTTGGCGTTCCAGACGGCGTCGACGAACTTCCAGCTCTTCGCCTGCGTGCCCATCAGGGAGGCGGCGGCCGACGTGGCCACCAATCCGAGCGAATGACGCAATGTGCGATAGCCGCCGGCGCTCATGATTCTCTCCCGGGCCGAGCCGTCGATGTTGAATTGATCCTCGAAGGTGTCGATCCCTCGTGAGAACAGAAAACCCTGAATTCGCCGGCAGTAGTCCTGTTGCCATTCCTTGTCCTTGGCGCTCCACGAATAGTCCAGGGCGATGTTCATGGGCACCCGCCACGAGTCAAAGCCGAAAGCGCTCATGCGCCCTCCGGCAAGCGGGACGCCGCTGAATTCCGCGTAGTCCGGAGTCAGCCCGGTCACGGGGTGACAGGCCCTGTGCAGGAACTGCCGCGACACCTCGGCGCACTGGCGATAGAAGTCCTCGTGCCCATCCTTGGCGTATTCCGCCCAGACCTCATAGAACGCCGGGATGTGGTAGGAAGGGTCGGTCCAGTTGTACCCTCGACCCTCCGGGACGAAGGTGATCATCTTGTGCTCCACGTTGATCACGTTTCGGATCCCGGCGGTCCCGTCCTTGCTCCACATTGCGTCCAGAATCCTCCGGGCCTCGGCATAGTAGTCGATCCCCGTGTCATTGCCCCAGCGGTTGGAGGCGAACAACAGATCGGTGACGAAGTAGAGTTCCCCGTCCGACGCGGAGCCTTCCGAATTGTGCTTGCCGGTCTGAGGGTTGACGCTCCATGCAAAATAGGCCTCCCGCGGCCCCTCCTGATGCTGCATGTATTTGGCCGTCCAGCGCCACAGGCGGTCGAACACGTCCTTCTTGTTCAGTTGCACGGCCACCATCATGCCGTACGACAGACCTTCCGTGCGGGCGTCGTGGTTCTTGAGGTCGGAGACGTAAGCCATCGAGTCGCCCACCTCGAAGTAGACTCGGTTCGGGCCTTCGAACAGATCGTGGTACGCCTTGGCCAGCTTGGCGTCGATGTCTTGCTGTTTGTATCCGGCCTCCAGGAACACGTTGCGGTACTTGCCCGTTTCCCTCGCACCCGTTTCCCACGGCTGCATCTTGCCCCGAGGATCGTCCGCATCGTCGACGGCGGCGCCCTTGCCGATATCCGCCGACCTCAGCAGGCCGAGCTGATACGGCAACAGCTCGTATCGCCCGCCGCTGGCCGGATCGCGACCCTGGTAGAGGAACTGGAGGTTGTTGGGATCGAGGATCATCCTCTCGTCGTATCCGTCGCGGATCAGTTCGCCGTGGCTGATGTCCCGCGTCCAGGGCGCTGCGCCGTCTTCGAACGTGACGTTGTTGATCCCGGCGAACGGCGTTTGCCACGAGTCGGCGTTCGGCACGGGCGTCCACACGCCGTCGAGGCGGTCGGAGATCCAGGCGCGGTAGTACCTGGCCGGGCTCATCGCCTCGATCACGGTCAGATAGGTGTTGGTGCCCTTGATCTTGTAGGTGACGCTCGCCTCGAAGAGGCTGTCTCGGCGGTCTTTGATGGCGATCTCCGGGTTGCTCATGCCCTTGGGGAAGTCCTCGATCCTGGTCCGGCTGCGATAGAAGTTGCCGTCGTCGCCCGTGAAGAAGAGATAGGCATGCGTGTCGTCGCAGATGATGTGGTAATCGATCGGAAGCCTGGGCATGCCCGCGGTTCGTCCTTCGAAGAAGTTCTGCGGCTTGGTCCAGGTCTCGGGCTTGGAAATGTCCTCTGTGGTGCAATACTGCGGCGGCTGCGCCTGGAAGACAAGGTACCACTTCTTGTGGGGCGTGAAGTAGAACAAGTGTGGCGCGCAGTTGTAGCGGTTCGGCGCGAAATTCGGGTTCACATCGATGAACGTCAGCTTGGCGTTGGGCGCGTCGGACCAGTCCTTGAAGTTCAGATACACCATGGTCCAGGTCCTGGCGGACGTCGAGTAGGCGGTTGCGTAGATGTGCCACAGGTCGTTGTAGCGAACGATTGTCGGGTCCTTGACGGACACGATGGTGTGGTTCGCATCGGAGACGGGCTTGACCAATACGCCGGTGGATTTCCACCGCAGCGGCGTGGCGAAGGGCAGCTTGGGAGCGTTGGCATCGGCCGTCACCGTCGCGCCGGGCTGGGCGGCCGGCTCGCCCGCAGATGCGAAGAGAACGACGCCGGACAGCAGCGTCGCGACAATGGACCACAAGAGAATGGACTTTCTCATAAGTGGAATCTCCTTACTTCACTGGGAATTCGTAGATGTTGATGCTGAACGGCGCGAACGTCGGATCCGTGGGAATCCGCTCGACGGATTGTTCCTCGATCTTGACGCTTGGTCCCTGCCCAAAACCGGTGGTCGCCGTGCGGCCCGGCGACACCATGCGGCTCAGCGTGCCTTGGCCGGCCAGTTCGGCGCCTCGGATCTGGAGACTCAGCGTCTGTTGGGATTCGGTCGGGTTGATGACCGCGACCGTGAGGGCCTTGCGATCGGCCGTCCAGGCGGCGACCACGTCCAAGGGGAACGTGTCGCTGCCGGCGTTGACGACCGGCTGTTCCCCTCCCGGCGGGTCGGTGGGCTTGGGCTGGGGGGAGTTGCCCGAGACCTCGACCGGAATGGTCCCAAAGTGATCGCGATAGATCTTGAAGACGAGGCCGTTGGCGTTCAGCGAGACGTTGCTCCCGTCCCGGCCCAGCAGGGAGGTGGCGAACGTGTAATTCGCCATGTGGATCAGGTCGGTGTGGCGGAACATCTCGTGGAAGACCCAGGCCAGCGCCGGCTGCACCGGATGCCGACCGCCGGTATAGGCCCATTCACTGATGGCGATGGGCTTGGGTTCGGCGGCGAGCCGAGGCAACAACTTCTCATACTCCCTGTAGGCTTCGACCTTGATGCGGATGTGATTGGCGGCGCGCCGCATCCAATCCGTGACAGGCTCGTTCGGATCGTTCGGCACCTGGCGGCCTTCGGCCAGGCTGAAGTGCGTGTTGCCGTAGTTGTAGAAGTGCTCGCTGATAAGATCGAAGTGGTCGAAGCAGTGGGAGAGCAGGCCGCCGGTCCAGTCTTCCGGCGAGAGGTACGCCGGAACCAGTTTGTCGCGGAAGAACGCTTCCCACGTCGTGCCCGAGAACGATTCCCAGGAACCGTTCAACCTGGTCTTCGAATCGCGGGAATTCAAGGCGTTTTCCACGACGTTGTCCACGGCCAGACGCAGCGATTGCCGGGAACCGGTCATTGTGTCCGGCATGGCGCCGCTGGCCAGCAGCGTGATGGTCGGATCCACCTTCCGCATCGCCTTGGCGAACTCGTTGTGCTTGAACTCGAACTGGTCGAGCTTCATCGCGCCGTACTGATACGTGAGCCCCCACATCTCATTGCCGATGCCCCAGAACTTCACGCGATAGGGTTCGGGATGCCCATTGGCCGCGCGCAGCTTGCCCATGGGCGTGCCGGCGTCGCCGTTGGCGTACTCCACGTACTGGGCGGCGGACCAGGCGTCGCCGGTGCCGGCATTGACGGTGATGTACGGCTCGACGCCGATGAGTTCGCACAGGGTCATGAATTCGTCCGTGCCGATGTCGTTGGTCTGGAAGCCGCGTCGGACGGGGTCCCACGTCGGCGGACGCTTGTCCGGATCGCCGATCGCATTGCGCCATTCATGCGCGGAAACGAAGTTTCCGCCGGGGAAACGGTAGACGCCGGAGCGAAGGCTTTTGAGGGCGGCGATGGCTTCGGGCCGGAAGCCCCGCACGTTGTCGGAGGGCATGAGGGAAACGGCGCCGACGCGGAATGAGCCGCTGCCGGTGGCGGTGATCTCAATCCGACCGTCGGCGGTGTCGGCCTGGGATTGAAAAGCCAAGGGGAACGTGGTAAAGGCGGGGCTCAGTTGTCTGATCGCAAGGGACTGACGGTCCCCTTCCCCGGTCCCCCACACGAGACTGACCGAGACCTGGACGCCTGCATCGGCGGCCAGTACGATCCGGCCGGTATACTCCTTGCCTTGCGCGAGCGTCAGGCCGGACTGGCGAATGCCCCGGGGCTCTGTGGGACTCAGTGCGATGGCCGGCGAGTGGTCGCCGACATAGGCGTGTCGGGCGTCCATGGTGATCGACTCGGCCGGCCCGACGGGGCTCCAGCGGCGAGACACGCCGCCGAAGCGGCCGGGGCCGCCTCGGGCGATGCGTGCGCTGCCGGCTGGGTCCCCAGCGGTAATGGGGTCATAGAACTTGCGATCGTCGATCATCTCCGCCCATACGCCGCTGTACACGAGGCTGCCGATATGTTCGATGAACATGCCGTAGAGGTTGGGATTGACCGGCGCGAACGTCTTGCCGGCATCGACAACGGCATTGATGGACGTGGCGGCCGCCGCCGGTTCCGGCGTCACGGCGTGCAAGGCCCATGCGCCCGCGGAGAAGACCGCCAGGGTGCAAGCGCAGGCCAGGGACGGCGGCGATTGTCGGATGTTCATGGCAACTCCTTTCCAAAGGAACGTTCTATTCCGTCGTGCGATTTCGCGATGCTGCGGCCTTGACGCCTTCGGCGACCGCCACAGAGAATCCGCCTCATTCAACGGCCTTCCACTTGAATTCCGCTCCGCTCTTGCGGGCGGCGGAGGCGCCGAGCGCATTGGCTGTGACCGCTCCGGGGCTGTTGGGTTTGGTGGCCAGGTACCGATGGTTCGTCAGGGACATGAGCATCGTGTCGCCTCGCATCAGGTTGACCCACTGGAACGACTCGGCGTCGCCAGGCTTGGCGTCGCCCAGGTCCTTGAGAACCACGCTCTCGGCGCCTGCGACGGACACGACCTTGCCGTCGGCGGCCTTGAGGGCCACGCGGCCCAGGCCTAGATCGACGACCTGGAATCTCGCATTCTGGGGGGCCGGCTTGTCCGGATCGGCCGCGACATTGATCAGCGTATCGTTCTGTGTGTCGGCGACCAGGAAGCTGCCGTCGGCGCCGCTGGTCAGTGCGACGGTCTTGCCCATGGGGATCTCGCGTTCGATGCCCCGCGCCCGCGGTTCCTCGACCGTGTAATTGTCGAAGTCGACGTAGCCGCCGGGCTGGCCCGAGGTGTTGTAGTGGAACAGGGACGGGCGGACGCCCTGGAAGGTCGTCAACTGGAAGGTCATCGTGAAGGGATTGCCCAGAGGCGTGAATTCCTTGCCGTCGGCGCTCCAACTGAAGATCGCCTGGTCCGTGTCGAAGTTGCAGTGGACGCGCAGCCATAGATGCGAAGGGGGATTGATCGGACCGGCCGTGGGGGGATTGTCCGGGACCGCGGCGGGGGCGCCTCGGCGTCCCCGACTCATGCTGGGGCTGTTGTACATCTGCAA
>JAAYVJ010000401.1 GCA_012517265.1 Planctomycetota bacterium
GCGATCGAGGTAGTTCGACGAATGGCAGTCCCAGGCCAGCCGCAGATTGCTTTCTTCCAGGAGCATTTTGCGATCCATACAACCATGAATGTCCTGATGGCAGGCGATGTTACAGATGCGGCGTGAAAAGCCGCGGGAAGCCGCCCGGGTTCTTGCGTTGTCCTGTCCTCTCAGGCATAATGTGAGCGATGGCTGCGGCCAGCCGCGGCGTGTTTGTTCGATGTGCCAAAGGAGGCCGGATGCGATACGGCGGGATTTGTCTGGGGATTGTGTTGGCTTTGAGTGTTCTGCCCGGCGGGTGCGGCAAGAAGCGCGGCGCCGAGATGGACGGCGGCCGGTTCGAAGGCTCGGTGTACCACAACGATTACCTCGGTCTGACGGTCACGCTGCCGGCCGAATGGAGCATCCAGGACCGCGAGCTGACCAAACAGACCTCTCGCACGGGAGGCCAGATGCTCGCCGGGGGCAGCGAGAGCATGCAGACCACCCTGAAGGAGGGCGAGCAGCGGACCATTCCGCTCTTCAACGTTTTCAAGTTTCTGCCGGGCAGTCCGGTGCCGGACAACCCCTACATCTACGCCTGTGCGGAGAACATGTCGGCCTATCCGGGCATTCAAACGGGCGGCGATTACCTCTTCCACGCCCGGCGGGTGCTCGAAGCCGGACAGTTCAAGTTCTCGTTCCCCCGCGAGGTTTATGTCGAGACCCTTGCGGGCGTTCCGTTCCACGTCATGACTACGGAGCTTGTCATTCCTCCGGCGGGCAAGATGATGCAGGAGTACTTCGCGACCGTGCGGAAGGGGTACGCCCTGGTGTTCACGCTCTCGTACTGGACGCCCGAGGAGAGGACCGAACTGCGAAACGCCCTGAACACAATGACGCTGACGCCGTTGCCGCAGGCCAAGAAATGAGTGTTCGCCCCGAGGAGATTCATTCGCACGGCGGGTTTCGCCTGGAGCGACTGCCGAACGGCTGGCTGGTCGGGCGGTTCGCCGTGCTGGATGCGATGGGCTTGCCTCATTTGGTGACGACCCGGCAGGGGCCCGATGTGCAGGAACTCCGGCGCGATCCTGGCGTCGCAGGCCCCGAGATCGCACGGTGTCTGGGCCTGGAGGATGCGGCGTTTCTCGAACAGGTCCACGGCGGCGATGTCCTGGCCTGCAAGCAGGGGGGCTGCGTCGGACACGCCGACGGTCTGGTGACAGCAAAGAAAGGGCTGGCCGTGCTGGGCAAGAGCGGCGATTGCCCCATCGTGCTGATTGCGGATCGCCGGGGCCGGGCGGTCGGATTCGCCCACGCCTCGTGGAAGGCGACCGTCGCAGGGATCGTGCCGGCGACCGTCCGCAACATGGTCGATCTCGGCTGCCGGCCGGTGGACCTGGTGGCCTGCATTTGTCCTTCGGCCGGTCCCTGCTGCTACGAAGTGGGCGAAGAGGTCCGTCAGGCGGCTCTTGACGGAATCGGTTCCCACGCCGAAGCGTTCTTCCGCTCCAGGGACGCCCGAGCCTTCGGAAGACGCCATTTCGACCTGTGGCAAGCGAATGCGGACGCTCTGATTCGAGCGGGTCTGACCCGCGAGTCGGTTCACATCTCCGGCGTCTGCACGCTCTGCCGCAACGACCTGTTCCCGAGCCATCGCAAGGAGGGCGGCGCCGCGGGCCGTTTCGCAGGGGTCATCGGTCTGCCGACGCCGGCTGTACTCGCTGAGGATGAGATTCCAGACGTGGAACAGCGGTCGGGCCATCTGTAGGTGCGTCAGGCCGAGACGCTGCACCGGCCGGTTGTCGCCCTGCAGGACGGAGACGATGTCCTCGTCGGCGGCCAGGAACCCCTCGCCCGAGGAACTGCCCGGCCGGCCGGCGGCTTCACTGTACGTTCTTGGTGCGACGCCGACGAGGCCGGCGCCTGTGGGGCCCGTCCAGCGGTTTGCCATCGTCCTGTCGGAACTTCCGGGCGGCGAGGCCTTCGTCCTCGATTCGGCCACCGGCCAGGTGTGGTCGCGAGACGCAAGTCATGCCTCCTACGGCCCCAAGCTCCAAACGCAGACGCCTGAGGAGCCGACGGGATCGGGTCAATAGGGCGTTGCA
>JAAYVJ010000050.1 GCA_012517265.1 Planctomycetota bacterium
TCATTCGCAGGTCTCTGGAAGTTGATTCACAGGAACAGGTGAATGGCGGCAGGCCGGATGCCATTGAAGATCTTCGTGCCCGCGGGTTTGGGCGGGGCGGGTTTGTTTCTGTACGCGCGGCACCAGCAGACCGGACATCTGCGGGTCGTCGACTGGGTCATCGCCGGTTCGATCGCGGGGCTGAGTCTCCTTCTGGTTCTGAGCTCCTGGGTCCGGACCACGGAAGGTTGGGACGACGAGGAGGAATTGCCCGCCTTCAGCGGCCAGCGCAAGCTGTTGCTGGCGGTCATTCTGATGCCGCTGGCGCTGTGGGGCTTGTACCAGGCCTCCGACGACTTCGAGAATCTCTTCAAGAAGCCCGACGAGCGGACGCTGGCGGCCAGGGCTCTTGCTAAGGCGCTGAGGTATCCTCGCATCGTCCGGACCGGGGCCGGCGAGCCGGACGGGACCGGATGGGTGCCGGCCGGGTCCTCGCTCGGCGGCTTCCTCGTCCACGTGCCAGACCGATTCAATGAGGCGATCGTCGCCCTCAAGGTGGGAGGGAGACTGACTCCCGTGGTCATCGTCGGGTCTGAGATGGAGAACCTCAAGTTCGTGGCTCTGGCCGCCCGATGGGGCGACGACGCGAAGGACCTGGAGGCCCGCGCCAAGGCGGCGGTCAAGTCCCTGTGCCAATTCGAGGACTCCGTCGTCGCCGGGGAGGGACTGTTCGAGGACAAGTTCCCCTGGATCGAGGTGGAGGGGCGTCCATCAGGGGCCAGAGGACTGGCGAGGGTCATCGCGACGGACACGGCGATCTACGGCCTGGCGGTCGAGGGACCGGAGCTGACGAACCCCATGCGTGTGGCCGCCGGCAGGTTCTTCGACTCCTTTGCGATCACGGCCCCCGAGCCCAACGAGACGCTGATCCGCGACGCGGTCGGGCTCTCGGAGCCGAATCGGTCCGATTGAAGCGAGATTCCTCTTCGACTCACGAAAATACTCTTTGGACGGGGAGATTCTTCAGACTAAAGTCCCCCGTCCGGTTGTCTGGAAGGGGATTCGAAAAGAACACGGTGCGGAAAGGGACACGTTGAAGGACGCCTGGCTGGCACAACGGCTGTTGGATGGGGACGCGGACGCACTGCGCGAGGTCTACCATCTGTACAAGCACGACCTGCTGACGGTGGCCGCCGCGGTCCTGTGCGACCTCCACGCGGCCGAGGATTGCGTTCATGATGTGTTCGCCCAGTTTGCCGCCGGGGCGAAGGACCTAAAGGTGGACCGGAATCTGCGAGGGTATCTGATGCGTTGCGTGGCCAATCGAGCCAAGAACATGATCAAGCAGGAGTACGTCCGGCGGTCGCACGCGGTCCGCGAGGCCCAGGTGCCTGCGTCGGATTCGCCCGCCGGGAGGCTGATCGCCACGGAACAGTCGCTTCGCGTCTTCCGGGCCCTGGCCGAGCTGCCGGTGGAGCAGCGGGAGGTGATTACGTTGCACCTGCACGCGGAGATGACCTTCCGCGAGATCGCCCTGCAACTGGGGCACTCGATCAATACGATCCAGAGCCGTTATCGGTATGGCATCGAGAAACTGAGGACCCTTCTGTGAGGGGCGCGTCCGATGAAGTCTTTTGAAGAGATCGAGCGATTGGTCAGGTCCAGCCGGGTCCAGGCCAGCGGCGCCACGGACGACCGCATCCTGGACGTCGTGAAGGACGCCCCGGCCGGGTCGAAGCCGCCGGAGCCTGAGGCCTCGCCGCTCGAGTCCAGGGCCCGTGTGTCTCGCACGAAGATCCCGATCCGGATCGCCGCCGTCGTCGCGGTGGCGGTCGGACTGCTCATCGTCCTGTTCCCCGGCGGCAATGGGTTCGTCGCCGAGAGCCTCCTGTTCGCGGATGTCCAGAAGGCGATGGAGCAGCAGGGGAGCGTTCACGTCGCCGGGACGCGCCGTTGCGTCTTCCCACCCGAGCCGAACCAGCCGGAGGAGGTGTACCTCTACCGGACGGAGAAATGGGCCTCCCACGCCGGCTACGTCGACCTGACCAGCGAGCTGGACGGCCGGCCGGTCTTGCAGTTGTGCTACCACTTCGAGACCGGCACGATCACCATGACCTACCATCTCCTCAAGCAGTACTACCGGTTCCAGGTGCCCCAGGCGTATCGGGAACGCCTCCGCGGCGTCGGGCCGGTCGGCCTGGTCGAGATGCTGTTCCAGTCGGGCGACGCGACGCATCGAGGGTTGGAGGAGATCCAGGGGAAAGAGGCCGTGGGGTTCGAGGTCGCCAATGTCGCCCGGCGTCTGGACGAGAGCGTCAGCCCATCCTGGATCCGGTTCTTCTTTCTGAACTTCAAGGAGTCCAAGGCCCGGCTGTGGGTGGACCCCGAGACCCGGCTGCCGGTCCACATGCA
>JAAYVJ010000402.1 GCA_012517265.1 Planctomycetota bacterium
GACGCGGGTCGGGGATACATGCGTTGAGGGCGTCGATCCATCCGAGGGATCGATCCGTCTCTCGCAACAGCAGGGCCCCGCCGTCGGAGGTCAGTTTACCGCCCTGAAAATCGGCTTGGATGTTCTTGCGTTTGTAGGAACCGGGGACAGTCACCTATTATTTTCTTTGTAGGAACCGGGGACAGTCACCTATTATTTTCTTGACGCGGGGTGTGCCGGGGTCGTAGGATCGCGGGTATGCCCAGAATGGCCAGAGCCATCGCGGTCAGATGTGCCCATCACATCACCCAACGCGGTAACAACCGCCAGGATGTGTTCTTTGCATCAACCGATTCCACAAGCGGTCCGGGCATCTGTGGCAGGGGCGGTTCCACTCCTGTGCCCTCGACGACCGGCATCTGTTTATCGCGATGAAGTACGTCGAGCTCAACCCCGTGCGGGCGCGGTTGTGCCGGCGGGCGTGGCGGTACGAGTGGTCCAGCGTCGGCGCCCATACGGACGAGAAAGCTCAATCGGAATTGCTGAACCTCCCGTGGTGGTATCGGCAGTTCTCGCCGGAGGGGTGGAAGAAGGAACTGGCCGAGGGGTTGACGGACGAGGAGGCGGCTCGGATTCGCATGCGGACGCAGACCGGCCGGCCGCTGGGCGGCGACGGGTTCGTGAGCAAGCTGGAGACGCTCCTGGGCAGGCGGGTTCGTCCTTTGCCGGTGGGCCGACCGAGAAGAGTTCAGACAAAAGTCGGCACGGTTGCGACAAACAGGAGGCAAGAGGGGCGACGGACTTGCGCAGAAGGAAAGATATAGGCAACGTGCCCCTCGTTACCCCCGACCACGACCGGGAGGGATTCCTGGATCGGCTGGCGGATTACCCCTGGAGCAGCTATCGCGCCCTGGCCTACAGGCGGGGCGGTTCGGCGTGGTTCGACCGGCGGTTCGGCTGTACGACGAGGGGCGGGACGATCTGCTGTCGAGCCTGTACTACGGGCTGGTGCTGGGCAGTGGATTTTCGTACGTGAAAGCACCGGCGCCGCCGCGTCATCATGAAGCGAAACATCGAAGAGGAACATGGATTGGCCCGGGGCCACCCGAAGATCGATGTAGGAGTATTTTTGCGATATTGAAAACAAATCACTTTCGACGGGAGCCTGTCTGAAGGCTCGCGAGTTCTATACACGTGTCATCGACTTGTCAGCCAGAAATCGTCGGCAGGGGATGAGTCCTCCTGTGATCTATTCTATTGTGGCGGCATACGGAGCATCCTGATTGGAAAGGAGCCATCTATGGCGATGCACAATCCGCTGGGCGGCGCCGGCCGCGACGGCGAAGGCCCGCTTGACGCTCTCCTGCCCTTTCACGTCGCCAAGATCGACGTCGTAGTGAGACGCCACGGCGAACGGGTCCTCGATGCCGGTGACCGTCGTTTCGAGCATCAGCCGGCCCGTGAGGAACTCGACCGCATGCGACAGCGAACCGACTCCATAGACCTCGATCTCCTGGACCAGGCCGCTTCCCGAGCGTTCTCCAGAGGCACGATCATCCCGTTGGCCGCGGCGATTACCACGTCCACCTCGACTTCGCAAATGACGCCCTCGATGCCCTCCAGAATCACGCTATGCAATCTCGCCAACATACTCGCATCTCTGGCAGCCAGATAGAACTCCACCAGAACGGTATTTCCTTCGGGACGTCGCTTCCAGAGGATTCGTCCGGATCTCCGGAGGCGAGGTTCAGTCGCTGCGGCCGCTCAGGGCCCGATATCCGGCCGAGAGCGCGAACAGAAGCGTGCTGACCAGGACGATGCACGCCCCGGTCGGCAGGTTGAGGAAATACGAGAGGAAGAAGCCGCCGGCGGTGCTCAGAACGCCGAACGCCACCGAAACGGCGACGATCGCACGGTGCCCACGGCAGAGCTGGTACGCCGCGGCGGCCGGATTCGAGATGAGGCTGAAGATCATCAGCCCGCCGATCAGAGGAAGATTCACCGCCAGAATGACGCCCGACAGAGCCAGGAACAGCGAGTAGACGAACGTCTCATGGACGCCGGTCGCGGAGGCGATGCTCCGGCTGAACAACAAAGCCTTCAACTCCTTGTTGAACAGGATCGCGAAGACGGCCAAGGCCCCCGCCGCGGCCGTGATGACGACGAGATTCTCCGTGCGGACGAACAGAATGCTGCCCCAGAGCAGACCGAGGATCTCGGTGCGGCTGCCCTGGATCAGGCCGATGCCCAGGAAGGTCACGCCCAGCATGAGGGAGAACAGAATCGCCAATGCGACATTGGAGTCGATGCGGGTCTTGCCCGGCTGGATCGCCGCCAGGCTCATCGCGGTCAAAGCCGAGATCGAGGTCGCACAGAGGGTTGGATCAAGGCCCAGGAGATAGGAATAGACGGTGCCCGCCATGGCCGTGTGGGAGACGAAGACGCCGACGAAAGGCAGCCGAAGGCCCACGATGTAGACGCCCAACAAGCCGCAACTGGCCCCGGCGATCACTCCGGCGAGCAGGATGGAATAGAAGAATGGGTCCATTCTCGTTTTCTGAAGTCCTCAAGATCCGCCGTCCGGCCGAACACCCAGAACATGCCGCCGGCCGCCGATCGTCGAGGCGACCAGATCGCCGCCGTAGGCGCGGGCCAGCATCTGGGGCGTCAGGATCGCCTCGGGCCCGCCGTCGCCGAGCAAGCGGCCGTCCGCCAGCAGGAGGATGCGGCGGCACGTCGGAGGCAAGACGCTCGTATCGTGAGAGACCAGGAGCACCGTGACGCCGGTCTGGCGATGGAGCCGCTCCACGATCTCTGAGATCTGGTGCCGCCAGTGGAAATCGAGGCTGGCGCATGGTTCGTCGAGCATGAGAACCCGCGGGTCCTGGGCCATCGCCCGGGCGATCAGGACTTTCTGCTGCTCCCCTCCGGAGAGGCTGCGAAACGTCTGGTCCCGGCGGGCGGACAGGCCCAATGCCTCGATCCAACGACAGACGACCGCGTGGTCCTCCGCGTTGAGCCGGGCCAACAACGGGCGAACGCTCGTGCGCCCCATCGACACGACCTCCCGCACGGTGAACGGCAAATCGGCGTTGTATTCGGCCGATTGGGGGATGTAGCCGATGCGTTGGCGAAGCGAGCACCTGCGCCAGCCGCTGAGGCGGAGCAGGTCGTTGCCGTCGAGCTTCGCCGAGCCGGAGGCGGGACGGATCAGACCTGCACAGACCTTCAGCAGAGTCGACTTGCCCGCGCCGTTGGTCCCTACGATCCCCACGAAATCGCCGGCGGGGATCTCCAGGCGATCGATCTGAAGAATGGTCCGGCTCGGGCCGCCGACGCGGATGTCCTGGAGAGCCAGAGCGCCGCCGGTCATTTCGCCACCGCCTCGCACAGGCGATCGACATTGTCGCGAAGGAGGTGGTCGAAGCCGGTCTGGCCTTCGCACTTCTGGGGAAAATTGCCGAACACAACGGCCCTGGCTTGGAGCCTCTCCGCCAACGCCTGCGCCAGGGCCGTGCCTTCCTGTTGATTGGCGATCACGAATCGCACCTCCCGGCCGGCCGTCATCTTGAGGCAGTGGTCGATGCTCGCGACCGTTTCCGCGTCGCTGCCGACGAAGGAGGCGATCGGGTCCAGGCCCAGCCATCGCGAGAATTCGGCCTGGTGATGCGAAGTCAAGACGCCCGCCGAGGCGACGCCGGCCCCTGTCACGGCTTGACGCAGCTCGTCGGCGAGCTTCGCGAGCCGCTCCTGGATGGCCGCCAGACGTGCGTCGAACTGAGCCGCCTGCTGGGGATACGTCCGAGAGAGGATCTGACAGACCTTCCGGCAGACCACCAGATAGCTGTCGGGCACGCACAGTCCGGTGGGCGCATCCACGGGCTGGATGTCGAGACCGCCCTGCCGCATCCGCTCCAGCCGTTGCTCGATCCCCTGCTGAAAATCGAACCGCAGCAGGAGCTTGCTGCCCTTCAGTTGGCGGACCTGCGAGGGCGAAATGTCGAAATGCCCCGGGCACATCCCCGGCGGCGCCAGGCACAGGATCGCAATCTCCGTTCCCCAGACATCGCGGACCGCGCACTGGAGATAGGAATTGGTCACGGCGATCTCGCATCCGTCGACGGAGGCGGCCCGGTCGCTGCAGCCTGCAGCAACGATGCAGGCGAACATGAGAAACCCGGTGAAACAAGCAACGAACGCCCTCATCCGAAGTCTACTCCTCGAACGATCCGAGCTGGCGGCCGTTCTTCAGTCTCATGCGTGCGATCACGCCCCGATTCGTGCGAGGGTTGTACCAGGTCGCCTGGGGCACCGGGTACTCCAGCTTCTTCATCCGATCGATGTCGAATCGCGGCCCCTCGCTGTACAGGACCCAGCTCACGGGCGAATCCTTGAGAGTGTTGTAGGTCTGCCCTTCCGTCTGCTCGTTGTCCGGGAACCCGTCGGGTACCCACAGATACGCCCCTTGTTCGACGACGGTGGTCCGGTTGTAGATCAGCGTGCCGACCGAACGGTACTTGTAGGTGTATCCGCGGTTGAACCGGTCCTCGATCCCCGCGGCCATGAACGAATCCGCAGGCGGCGCCGGGAGATACCCGCAGGCGACCAGTTCCTCGGGAAGCTGGTAGAAATGCCCGCCGAGCATGCAGTCGACCCGGGTGGGCGGGTACTTGCCTTCGTGGTCGAGCGAATAGGACTCCAGGGCCAAGCCGATCCCGCGAAGCTCCGCGTGAACGGCCACGACCTTGGCCTGCAGCCGGGCACGGCCCGTCACGGGGATCAGGATGCCCAGGATCACCGTGACGATCGCCGTAACCACCAGCAACTCGACCAACGTGAAGGCTCTTCTCACTGCTGCGGCGCCTCCTTCTGCTCAGCCGGCGGGGCCGCCTGATCGGCCATCCGATGCTCGTACGAGGCCAGGACCTTGCCATTTCCATCGTAGTTCACCACCCAGAGCCGGTAGCCGCCGCGAAGATCCGTGCTCTCCTGGTCGAGAATGCCGATCACGTCAAAGGGCTGGGAAAGGTTGAAGGCGCCCGGGTAGATCCCGTTGCCGCGACCCAGCTTGACCGGGAGCGTGTGGACTCCGTCGGTGACCGTCAGCGTGCCATTGGGACCCCAGGCGTTCGGGTCCACCACATTGACATCTTCGATCTTGATCAGGCGACCCTGGTAGTACTCTCCGCCGACCAGCCGCTCGGTGTCGAACACGAACCGGTCCTGGTCGTCCTTCAGCTCGCTCAGCGAGACGGTTTCCGGCTTGGGAAGCCCCACACCCCGTTCGAGCAGTTCGATCGTAAAATCGTGGTCGGGGTTGTTGTTGTGCTGCTCGTTGACGTTGCACTTGCCCTTGTAGGACAGGAAATACCCGGTGACCCGGATGCGGTCGCCGACGGCGAACTGAGCCGCGTTCAGACGGCTCATCTCGGCGATCCACTGCTCGTTCGAATACCCGCCGTTGGGCGAAACCCAGGGCAGGTTGTTGTAGAGCTGGCCCATGAAGACCGCCGTACCGGCGTGGTCGTCCCCTTCGCCCTGGAAGAAGAACTGCCATTGGGCCGCCAGGTTGTACATCGCGGTGATGCTGTCGTTCGGCGTGGGGTCCAGCATGTCGGCCGGCTGATTGAGCACGATGCCCTCCAGGACCACCATCTGCGTGGCGGCATACGTCAACTCACCAGTGGCGTTGACGGCCTGGAACTGCCGGTGGGTGACCTGCGCGACGGTTGGGTCCGCCGACGCCAAACCCACAGATACCAATAGAACGATCACGCTCAACCACAATTGCCCCTTCATACTCCTGCCTCCATTTTTCAAAAGGTTGCGCATACAAAACTACAATTCGTGCTACCACCTATCACGATAGGGATTCCCTCCGGTCGCGCCAAGGGGAAAAAGGTCCTGCCCGGATTATTTTTTTTGCGCAATCCCTGGAATCGAATGGCCAAGCCGCATAGGAAGGATAGTCACCCGCCCAGGACGTGGCTGTACCTCTGGATCTTCTTGAGCGGCAGAAAGTCCGCTATCGCCCGGTCCAGGAAGACGGTCGCGAGCATGGTGCAGCGGTGACGAGGCCGAAGACCACCGTCACGGCGACCAGATCCCGGTACCCGCCTCGCGCCGCCGGATACATCAGCATGGGGATCAAGGGCTCGCAGAGCCCAAAGACACAGATAACCAAGAGAACCGACGGGCTCCCCCAGATGCGTGTGGGAGTGTAGATGGTCGTGGCACCCTTGGATGAGATGCGGATGGGTATGCCGGTGCGGGTGGCCGCGATAGAGGTGGCGAATCCCCCCTATGGCGTAGGCCAGCCCGAAAGCGATGAGCAGCCATGCGGCGACATCGCATCGAATGGACTCGGTGTCCTCCAGGTTCTTGATCGCGACCCCCGACGAGACACCCACGAACCCCAATACGACCGCCCCCCCTGTGCCCTGCGGCACAGAGCAAGGTGGCGAGCGAGGTCTTGACGGCGGACCATCTCCTCGCCCAGGACATCATGCCGAACGGCACATGACGGTCCGGCCCCAACAGCATGTGCAGAAATCCGATTGAGGCCGCGGGCACAATCCGCGAGCCGGCTTCGTGGGTCACAGGAACTCCACCAACTCCGGACAAACCACACTTCCCGGGAACGGGCAACGCCCACCCGTTCTGCACGGCCGACAAACGAGGTGGTTGACACAGAACCACCGAACCCGTATTTACGGCGACGGTAACGATCTTTGAAAACGATTCTCAAGGAGAACGCATGGCGTCATCGCAAGCTTTCACATTGGATCTGAACAACCAACCCGATTACCAGCGAATCCTGGAGGGCAAGCCGCAGACGTGCGGCATGAGGTCCGGACGGGTATACCTGGAACCGGGCAAGGCCTGCGGCCAGCACAGCACCAAGAACCATGAGGAACTGCTCGTGTTTCTGAGCGGCCGGGGAGAACTGCATCTGGGAAATGGCGATCGGTTGCCGGTCGGGGCGGGGAAGGTCGCTTACATCCCGCCGGAGACACTGCACGACGTCCAGAACACCGGGCCCGGCCCCCTGGCCTACATCTACTGTGTTGCCCCCGCAGCCGCGTGATCCCGGCCGGGCGCACCCGGCTTTCACAAGTTGCGGATTTCCTGAGTATTGCGATGGTCAGGCCAGGGCATGGGTCCCTGTCTTCGATTTGTCGTCGGATATTCTTGTCAAATCCGCCATGGCAGAGTAAGATAGTATTCAGATCATGGCTCTTTTCTTCTTACTTCTTGGTTCTTTGTTCGGAGACGGTTCTATAGATCATATCCATGCTCTATATCTCAAGCAATGTGACAACCGTCTCACAAGAGCCGCGGCTGATCACCACGGCTCTTTTTCTTTGACATTCCCGTCTTGCCGCCGCAGACGACAATAAATCCGCCCATTCAAGCGTCTTATACTGCAATGGCGAAGATTGGAATGGCTGCGACGCCCTGCGTCGGCGATCCACAGCAGCCGCAAAGCTCTTTCTCATCGGGACTTGAACGACAACCACACGAAGATCGGTATCTGCGTCAGCCGGGCGCGCGGTTGACTTGGGGGCCCCCGATCTCTACAATAAGGGTGGCTGCAACAACGGTTCCTGCTCTTAGGAGAAAGCCTATGGATTCCGGGAATGACAGCCAGGTATGGCGGTACAGATGGCACATCGCGATCGTCGCAGTCACGGTTGCCCTTGTTCTCCTGCTGTCGGTCTTCACCAGCATCTTCGAGAAAACGGAGAGCATCCGGCAGCCCGTCTTCCTTCTGGGCGGCTTGATCTTCCTGGCGGCCCTGCTGGCGACGTTGGCCAGGGTCTCGCGAATCGCCGACACGCTCAACGAGAATAGCGCCAAACTCGAAGAGGCGAGCAAGGCCCTGAGCAACATCCGCGACGGACTGATGCAGATCAATCACAGCACGCGGATCAGCGATACGGCCAAGGCCATCGCGTTTCGAGAGGAAGACAAGCGTTCCCTTCGCGAGGCGGTTTTCGAGCGACTCAAACAGAATGACTTCGACGGCGCCTATGAGATCGTCGACGAGATCGAGAACCGGTCCGAGTACCGTATCCTGGCCGAACAGCTTCGCCGGCAGGTGGACGCCTACCGCAATGCGACCGAGGACGAGCGGGTGGACCAGGGCATCGTGGAAGTCGAGCGGCTGTTCGACTCCTGCCAGTGGATCAAGGCCAGTCTGCAGATCGAATCGCTGATTCGGGCCCACCCCAACTCCGATAAAATGAAGGCGCTGCGGCAAAAGCTCGTTGAGCGGAAAGAGGAGCGAAAGCGGATCCTTCTGGCCGCCTGGGACGATGCCGTGACCCGGCAGGAGACCGACCGCAGCCTCTCCATCCTGCGGGAACTGGACATGTACCTGACGCCCAACGAGGCGCTGGCCCTGCAGGAGGCCGCAAAAGACGTTTTCCGCACGAAGCTGCACAACCTGGGCGTCCAGTTCGCGATGGCGGTCTCGGACAAGCAATGGACCAATGCCCTGGAGATCGGTCAGCAGATCATCAAGGATTTTCCGAACAGCCGGATGTGCGGCGAGATCCGCGAGAAGCTGCACGTGCTTCGGCAGAACGTTCAGATGCAGAACAACTGACCCGCCGAGAACACCATACGTTAGTTGAGACCGAAATGAAAATGGGCGTCAGGCCCGGACTTGACCGGATCTGACGCCCAGATCACAAATCGACCCTCTCACTGAAAGTCGAAGAGAGACTGCGTTTTGACCATCGTGACCTGATCGGGATATGCGGCAAACGTGTGGATGTGCAGTTCGCTGCGCCGGGCCTCGAAATCCACGTAGCAGAACGGCTGGAGGCTGTCCACTTCCAGCTCGGGGAACTTCACGAACACCCCGCGATTGCGGGCGAACCGCTCCAGATCCGTGTGGCTCTGGCGGTACAGGTTGGGGCTCATCTTCTCAATCTGGAAGTCGGTCATGTAGCTGACGCCGCGGCTGAGCGTGCACTTGTGCGTGCGAGGCCCGCGGAACTGGAATCGTTCGACCAAACCCCGGTGCGGCAGCAACTGTCCGGGCGAACTGACCACTTCGCTCAAACACACGTCGCCCGCAAATACGCTGACAACATGGGTGCAGCCGGTCACCCAAATCAGGGCTTCGTACTTCTCCGTCTTGATCTGGCGGTTGGCGTAGATCTGGAAGAGCTCCGGATGCAACGGCCGCTGGAACAGGCTGAAGGTCAGTTGGTCGATGGCAACGTTGATTTGCGGCGATTCCATAACGAGTAACCCCGAAAAACACGCTTCTATCTTTGGGCTTATTATACCGGATGGGGAGTCGCGATTCAAGTGCAATATCAGCACTGATAAGGGCGTTTGGGGCCCTTATGGGACGATTGTCGCGTAACTTCCGGACATCACGAGACTAAGGAAGAAACAGAATTTTTCGGCAGGTTGACGCAGGGGAGAGAGCCCTCCTTCCCCCCTATCGGGCGAAGAACAGGGCGTTCACTGCGGTGGCGATAATGTCGTAGAAGGCGTGGGTCCCGGCCGTAATCCCGAAGCCTCGGAATGCGAACAGGATGGCGAAATAGATGCCTGCGAGCGTACGAAATCCGAACTCCGACCAACTGAACGGGGCGCTGCGTCCCAACTGGCCGTCGACCCAGATGATGTGATGGTGGGCGCTGAACAGGGCCGCCGAGATCAGGATCGACAAGACGACCGCGTTCTGATGCCCCATGCCGATCAGGTCCTGGAACACCATCATCAGGACGCAGATGAGGATCAGGCGAAAGACCAGTTCCTCGTAGATGCCCGCGCCGACGCCGGTAACCACATCCGCCATCAGAGACCGTCGCGGCGTGCTCTGGGCGCCTGCATGCCCCGGCACAGCAGCTTCCCCGGCTGGCGAGCAGCCCGACTGCTGAGCGGCGCACGTCACGACGGGCGGCCCGGCTATGTCGGCTCGCGAGACATTATCGGAGTTCACGGGCGGGCTGTTGAACAGCAGGCTCAGCAGGATCAGAGGCACCGCCAGGGAAACGCACTCGAAGACCATGGGCGTGTAGTCGCCCAGGCAGAAGTACCATTGCTTCCTCGACGCGATCTGCAGGCCGATGAGGATGACCACCACCACCATCGGCGGCGCGATCCACGCGAACCGGGCCCCCGTGCCGAGGTGCCGCAGGAGGTTCTGGAGCCAGACGAAGGCCACCACCCGCACCTGGACCTGGTTCAGGACATCGGTGTTGATTAGCATCGTGCCCAGCTCGTAGAAGACGATGAACGGCAGCAGGAAGGCGATCGCATAGACCGGCCGGCTCGTCCGCTCCAGGTACGAGTCCCGTGCGTAGTTGAGCAACTGAGCGGTCGCGTAGTCCTTCTTGTGGTTCTTTCGGCCGGCCATCGCCAACGACATCCTTTCGCGGTCCAGTACGCCTTTCGCACGACCCCCCGGAATCGCACCGGTGAAATCTTCGGGAGTGTACTGGAAACGAGCCGACATTACAATAGGTCCGAATATCGTTCGAAATCGAAGCTTGCGGGGGAAAACCCTGCGAGGGCTTTTCCCCTGCAAGGCAGACCGAATAGCCATTTTTCAGAAGTCCATGACACAACATAGACAGAAGGACACAACGACTCGCATGAAGACGACACGAGAAAAGCTGCTTGAGATCTACCAATCGCTCTTCGATTTTTTCGGGCCTCAACATTGGTGGCCCGGCCAGACCCCCTTTGAGATCGCCATCGGGGCCATCCTCACACAGAACACCAGTTGGAGCAACGTCGAGAAGGCCATCGCCAACATCAAAGCCGCCGGCCGCCTGGACGCCTGCAAGCTGCACGCGCTCGATATGGAAGAGCTCGAGCCGCTGATCCACCCGGCCGGCTACTTCCGCGTAAAGGCCAAGCGGCTGCGGAACTTCACCA
>JAAYVJ010000403.1 GCA_012517265.1 Planctomycetota bacterium
GCCGCTTCGTCGTGGATCTCGTGCCAGTCCTGCAGTTCGGCGAAGTGGTTGCCGCCGCCGATGGTGCCCAGGGAGAGATCCGTTTCGGTCGACTCGACGCCGTATCGCGCCAACCAGCCTGCGGTGTCTCCCTCCCAAGGGCTCTCCAGGCCTTCGAGCCTCTTGACCGCCCGGTCGAGATTGAACTTGCGGCGCTGGAGGTCGGTCTGCCACAGCGCCATCCCGCACCCGACGTCGTTGCCGACGAGCTGCGGATAGAACACGCCCTCGGTGACAAAGGCGGCGCCGACCGGATGTCCCCGCCCGGGGTGCAGATCGGGCAGTCCCACCGCCAGCCGCACGCCCGGCAACTCCGCTGTCTTCTTCAACTGGCTCACCGCCTCCCCCTCGATCCAGTTCTTCTTCGAGGCCAGCAGGCGAACCCTGCCGTCATCGCTCAACGCATTGAACCCCGGCCTATCCAACGACGCCATCCAGTCTGTTCTCCGCGATCCGTCGAATATCGTCCTCCTCGGACGGGTCGCTGACAATCTCTTTCAGCCGTTCGATCGCGCCGGGCGTCGAGAGATCGACCATCGCGCAGCCCACTTTGCAGGCGCACCACTCGCAATCCCACAGACACTCAAACGCAAACTCATGCGTGAAATGATCCGGCGCCGTGCTCGCCATCGTCTCAGCCGCGAGACCCCTGTCGAAACCGTCGTCCGCCCCACAGAAGACCCGCTCGACCTCCGGAATCCGCCCAAAGCCCTTGAAACGAGCCAGCGCGCGGATGGTCGACGATAACCGAAAGTCCTTGCCCTGAATGGTCTCAGGCGTGCGGAGGGCTTCGATCAACAAAGGGACATCTGCGAGCGTGGCGTGATGCTCGAGGATGCATCCGCCTGCCAGCTGAAAATGCCACTCCGTACGGGTGAACCATTGCCTGGCCGTTCCCAGAGTCCGTGAACTAGGCATCGCCCCCAGTGCGCGACATGCCGCTCCTCGCACCATCCCGTTGATTCCCTCACCGGCCACGATGCACGATTTCACTGCTTCAAATGCCGTAAGCGTGCCTAGCTTCCCCAACCCGCACAACGCCAGCAGCACTTGATACGTGTTGTCGGACGAGAGGCTCTCCAACAACCTGGTTTCATCCTCCAGAGAAACCTTCCGGACGAGGACCTGCCTGCACGCAGAGAGACTCGTCCCATTGACCCAGGAAAGCAACTCTTCCACAGAAAGGTCCGCTACGTCCACATCGCTCATCTTCGGCACGGCTCGTGGTGGATCGCACGGTTCCCCAACGCGCAAGAAGAATCTCGCGAAACCATCGTTCTTGCTGCAAAGACGTTTCCAGGGCTCGCACATCGGCAGCAGGAACGGCCATCTTCGCCGAGTCTCCTCATCTGCACGGCAGTAGCCGGCCCAAGCCTCTTCGATTTGATCCTGCAACTGTCTGTAGAGCCCCGGATCGTTGCTGATTCGATGGAACAGGATCTCGTCGATCCCCTCCATCGCCCCGGGCGAATCCAACTCACCGAGGACCTGCGTGGCCCACACCCACTCGATCCCGTATCGGAGGTAGTCGCGCAGCATCTCCACGGCTTGGCTGCTGCCTTGACGCGCCAGAGACTCCAGAGTACTCAGAACCATGTCGACCCGCCAACCTGCATTGTCGCGCCGCGTGTCGCCTTCTTCCACAAGCGGCTGCAGTAGCTTCAGATCCATACCGGTGCGAAGAATCAAAGAGCCGTAATATCGCCTCTCGAACAGCCTGTCCATGCGGGGATCGTTCGTGATGCATTCAAGCAGCAGGGGCCAGACCTCTTGCGGGGGTCTCTCCAGGGCCATGAGGTAGCCTTTGCCTCGGCCACGCTGGAGCATGCCCAGGAGGCTGTCGGGATCCGCCAGCACCACTCTCCCCTCGTCGTCTCGCTCAGTCATCCGCTCATCCTATGAAAAGATCTCTCGATCGACCTGGCCGAGGAAGAA
>JAAYVJ010000404.1 GCA_012517265.1 Planctomycetota bacterium
AGCTCTCGCAGTATGCGGCGGGACAGCAGGCGACGGCTCCGCAGGACGTCGCGGACCTCTGGTACGAACTGGCCGATTTCTTCGAACTCCAGCGAGAGCAGCTCAAGCTCTTCAAGCAGCCCGAGGCCCTTCGCTACATCGCAGACCTGGAGGACTACCTCGAAACGACCGGGCTGGTCGGCAAGAGCAACTCCATCGCGGACATCGTCAAGAAGGTCTATCAGGAGCTGATCGACGGCAAACCCGAGAACTACCGGATCCCGGATTCCAGCGGCGCCGTGGCCCAGAGCCTGCTGCAATTCCAGAGCAGCCACACGCCGGACGATTTGTGGCACTTCGTCACCAACGACCTCGACAAAGCCAACATCTGGCTCCAGCTCAAGAGCGGCGACAACAAGGACATGGAAAAGGTCGTCGTCGCCGTCGAAGACTACTTCAAGACCACTCCCCCGCCGATGCCGATGGAGCACAACTGGGCGGGCCTGACCTACATCAACATCGTGTGGCAGCAGAAGATGGTCTGGGGCATGCTCCAGTCGCTTCTGGGCAGCTTCATCATCGTGTTCATCATGATGGCGATCATGTTCCGCTCGGTCCTGTGGGGCCTGGTGTGCATGGTCCCGCTGTCGATCACGATTCTGGTGATCTACGGCGTCATCGGACTGATCGGCAAAGACTATGACATGCCGGTGGCGGTGCTCAGCGCCCTGACGCTGGGCATGGCGGTGGACTTTGCAATCCACTTCCTGGAGCGGGCCCGCGGCAGCTACGCGGAGAAAGGCTCGTGGAAAGCCAGCGCCGCCGAGATGTTCGGCGAGCCTGCCCGGGCGATCGCCCGCAACGTGCTGGTCATCGCGATTGGGTTTCTCCCCCTGCTGGCCGCGCCCCTGGTGCCCTACAAGACGGTCGGCATCTTCCTGTGCGCGATCATGGCCCTGTCCGGTGTCGTGACGCTGATCATCCTGCCGGCGATCCTGACCGTCGCCGAGAAGCGACTGTTCGCGGTCGCGGCGGCCCCGCAGTCGGCCAAATGCAACTGCGCGTTCTGCTTCGTGGTCTCCCTGGCCAGCGTCGTCGTGGTCCTGCTGAACGCGTATCAGTTCGGCGTGATGGGCTTCAACAACTTCATGTGGATCAGTATCATTGCAGTGCCGGCCCTGGCGGTGCTCTGCGGAGTCCTGTCGCGCAGACAGGCCTGCCGGAGCTTCGAGGCGCGCCAGACCAAGGCGGCGACTGCGTGAGTTTTCAAGGAGTACGACTATGACCATTGAGAGAATCTTACGCGGCATCGCAGGGTTCTTTGTCTTGATCAGTGCCCTGCTGGCTCATTATCATTCCCCGTACTGGCTGCTGTTCACCGGCTTCGTGGGGCTCAATCTCCTCCAGTCGGCGTTCACCGACTGGTGCCCGATGATGACGTTCCTCAAGAAGGCGGGAGTCGGAAGTCCCTGTGCAGACAATGGAGGTGCGACATGTTCAAGAAAATGATTGTGACGACGCTGTTGGTTTCGCTGGGTCTTGCAGGCATCGATGTCGCACAGGCCGCGGAAACGCCGGACGTGCAGACCATCGTGGAGAAGACCAATCTCGTCGCCTACTACCAGGGCGACGACGGCAGATCCACCGTCCGCATGGTGATCACCAGCAAGCAGGGCCAGACCCGCGAGCGTCTGTTCAACATCGTCCGCAAGGACGTCCAGGACGGCGGCGACCAGAATTACTTCGTCTATTTCCAGCGGCCTGCGGACGTCCGACGGATGAGCTACATGGTGCACAAGCACGTCGGCGGCAAGGACGACGACCGCTGGCTGTACATGCCGTCGCTGGATCTGGTCAAGCGGATCGCCGCCGGCGACAAGCGCACCAGCTTCGTCGGCTCGGACTTCCTCTACGAGGACGTCTCCGGCCGCGGCCTCGATGAGGATGTTCACGAGCTGGCCGAGACCACCGACGCCTTCTACGTCGTCAAGAATACGCCGAAGAAGCCCGAGACCGTCGAGTTCAGCTACTACAACGTCTCGATCGACAAGAAGACCTTCGTCCCGATGAAGATGGAGTTCTACGACAAGGAGGGCAAGCTCTACCGCGTCATCGAATCCAAGAAGGTCGAGAACATCCAGGAGTTCCCGACGGTGACCGTCTCGCTCGTCCAGGACCTCAAGAGCGGCAGCAAGACCGAGATGACCTTCAGCGACGTGAAGTACAACATCGGCGTCGGGGACATCTTCGAGGAGCGGTATCTTCGCAGACCGCCGCAGGAGGTCACGAAATGACGACGGCCGATCAGCAGCGGACGAGACTGCACTGTACTGGCCATCTGCGTACTCTCGGCCACCATGATGCCCGGCAGCCGGGGACTCTGTCCCCGGACCCCTGGCATTTTGCGCTTTTCGCCAGCAGCATGAAGGCGGATCGAGCGATCCGCCGGAAGCTTCCGGCCTCCTCAGAATCTGGACCGGGCGACGATCTACAGCGATGCGAACAACACTCCGCACCGGCGATCACTTCTTCTACCATGCCATTGGCCCAATGCGAAAAATGCCAGGGGTTTGGGGACGGAGTCCCCAAGATGCAAAGAATCACGCCGAACGAGTCGCGGGAATTGCCCTTCCGCATGAGCCTGGCGGCGGTTCTCCTTGCTGTCGTGTTCGCCTGGACAGCCAATGCCCAACAGGAGCCGAACGAGCCGCAGGAGAAGACCGACGTCGTCCGGGAGTTCTTCGAGAAGCTCAACACGGAATACCACGGCTTCTACGAGGCCCGGGTCGGAACACGCCTGCTGGACGATCCCTATGAACACAAGGACCTGTCGATCGGCGAGGCCCGATACCAGTTCGACCTGTTCTCCGCCCGCGAATGGGGGGACATCAAGGTCAAAGGCGACGCCTACGGCGACTTCGTCGAAGAACAGGCCGATTTCGACCTGCGCGAGGCCAACGTCTTCCTGCGACCCACCGACTCGATGGACGTCAAGCTCGGCCGACAGATCCTCACCTGGGGCACCGGCGACCTGGTCTTCATCAACGACGTGTTCCCGAAGGACTGGATCGCGTTCTTCATCGGCCGGGACACCGAGTACTTGAAGGCCCCCTCCGACGCGGTCAAGGTGAGCCTGTTCTCCGATGCGGCCAACCTCGACGTGGTCTACACGCCCGAGTTCGACTCCGACCGCTACATCACCGGCGAGCGGCTCTCCTACTGGAATCCCATCCTCGGACGCCGGGCCGGCGAGGACGACGAGATGATGATCTCGCGACGCCGCGAGTTCTTCGAGGAGGACGAGACCGCCGTGCGCCTTTACCGCACCGTCCACAACTGTGAGCTGGCCCTCTACGGCTACTGGGGCTACTGGAAGAGCCCCGCCGGCTTCAACCCGGCGTTGACCAGAGCGATCTTCCCGGAACTATACGTCTATGGCGCCAGCGCCCGCGGCACGCTCGGCAAGGGCATCGCCAACGTCGAGCTCGGCTACTACGACTCCGTGGACGACCGCGGCGGCGACGACCCGCTGGTCAACAACTCCCAGATGCGATACCTCGTGGGCTACACCCAGGAGATCGCGAGGGATTTCACCGCGGGCGTGCAATACTACGTCGAGCAGATGCTCGATTACGGCGACTACGAGAACGGCCTGTTCCCGGGCAGCCCGGCGCAGGACGAGTTCCGACACGTCACGACCCTGCGCCTGACGAAGCT
>JAAYVJ010000405.1 GCA_012517265.1 Planctomycetota bacterium
GGCTTCGTCACTTCGATTCCGTCGGACGCCGTCACACCTTGAAGAAGATCTTGTGGCGGTACAGGAACCACAGCAGCAGCCAACTGGCCGCGAATGCGCCCGCCGCGATGATCACCGGGGCCGCGTGTTCGTAGTGTCTGGCCACGCCGCCCAGGAAGAACCGCGAAATCTCTTCGAAATTGACGAAGCTCTGCAGGAAGTAGATCGTGATGGCGTTGGTGCCGATCACCACGAAGGGGAACGCCCACTTGCGATAGCCCTTGACGTCGATGACCCAGTAGAACAGGGCCAGCAATAGCAGGCTCCAGCCCCCGGCGAACAGAACGTAGGAACTGGTCCAGAGGATCTTTATGATCGGAAAGACCAAGCCCCAGAGCCAGCCGGCCGCCACGAAGGCGACTCCGGCCAGTGCCAGCCCTGCGGCCTTGGCCGAACCGGTCCGGCTGGACCGCAGCCACTGGCCCGCCAACGCCCCGAGCAGAGCCGTGCAGACGGCCGGGAACGTCGAGATCACGCCCTCGTTGTCGCCGTACTTGTAATAGAGTTCGCCCGGGATCAACTGCTGGTCGATGTAGGACGACAGGCAGCCTTCCATCGTCAGGTCCCCTGCCTTGCCGCCGGGGACGGGGACCAGCATCGTGATCGCCCAGTACGCCAGCAGAACCACCACGACGAGAATCGCCTGCGTCCGCCAACGCGTATTCAGCACGATCAAGGCAGCGAAGAAGTAGCACAACGCGATCCGCTGCAACACGCCGGGAATCCGGACGTCGGGCCAGTCGAACTCCAGCAGGCCGTTGTAGATCAGGCCCAGCACGAAGAGCGTCGCCGCCCGGCGAACGACGTGCATGTGGAGCTGCGCCCCGCTGTGCCCCTGCTCCTTGCGCCGCACGATCGAGAACGGCAACACCGCCCCGACCATGAACACGAACAGCGGGAAGATCAGGTCCTCGAACCGGAAGCCCTCCCACACCACGTGGGTCAACTGCGTGGCGATCGTCTCGGTGATCGGGTGCTTCCAGACGTGGACGAGGCTCTCCAGGATCGCCCCGCCGCCGATGATCCAGAACATGTCGAACCCTCGCAGCGCGTCGATGGACAGCACGCGGGCGCCGCTCGATTCCATCCTCGTTTCCATAGTCGGACCCCATCCACAGCGACCTTGTTCGTCGGCCACGGGGCACGAGCCTCCCCGGGTGCGAAGTGGATAGGGTATCACAAGTTCCCGCCGGCATCAATCTGTTGAATTCTGCCGGCCGCCGGGGTATCCTGCCGGGCAGTGCAGTCACCATATCATTTGGAAAGGGGTATTCATGAGAAGCATCGCGCGTCACGCAACAATTCTGCTGATTCTGGCGGTCGCCTCCGCCGCCGCCTTCGCGGACCAGGCCGATCAGTACGTCGGCCGCTGGGCCCTGACCATCCCCGGCGGCGGCGCCGGCTGGCTCGGCGTCACTCGAGAAAACGGCTACCTCGACGCCAGCATCCTCTGGGGCGGCGGCAGCGTCCTGCCGGTCGACAGCGTCTTCACCACCGACGACACCTTGTACGTCATCCGTCTCCAGAAGGTGGAACGCAAGGACGCCTCGGGCAAGGTCGTCCGCACGCAGATGTTCCCGGAAGCCATCATGGCCCGGGTCTACGGCGACGCCATGGAGTTGACCCAGATCCAGCCGCACACCAATGGCATCGGCTTCGAGCAGCGGGAATTCACCGGCAAGCGGATCCCGCCCCTGCCGGCCAGGCCCGACCTGTCCAAGGTCAAGTTCGGAACCCCGATCGCCCTGTTCGACGGCAAGAGCCTGGACGGCTGGAAATTGACCAGCCCCGGCGCCAAGAACGGCTGGTCCGTCGAAAACGGGCTCCTCATCAACAACCCCGTCCAGCCGGAAGGCAGGCACCTCAACTATGGCAACCTCCGCACCGTCGCCGAGTTCGAGGACTTCAATCTCAAGGTCGAGGTAAACGTCGGCAAGGGCCAGAACAGCGGCGTCTACCTCCGAGGCATTTATGAGATCCAGGTCGCCGACACGTACGGCCGGCCGGTCGACTCGCACAACATGGGCGGCCTCTACAGCCGGATCACGCCCAGCATGGCGGCGGAAAAGCCCGCAGGCCAGTGGCAGACGATGGACATTACCCTCGTCGACCGGCACCTGACCGTCGTTCTCAACGACCAGAAGATCATCGACAACGAGCCCGTCTTGGGCTGCACCGGCGGCGCGTTGTGGTCCGACGAGTCCAAGCCCGGCCCGATCTACCTCCAGGGCGACCACACGGGCATCCAGTACCGCAGCCTCGTGTTGACCCCCGTCGTGAAGTGATTCCCACGCGGACTGAGCCTGTCCGGGGTCCTGTGCCCTGGGCAGGCCCCTCCGCGGTGTCCCTCCCCCCGCCCTGTCGGAACAAATCCCGCTCGTCGAGGCGACGCACGCGTCGCCCAGGTTCGCAGTGACGCCGCAAGGCGTCATCCTGATTCTTCCCGGCATTGCGAGAACGGGCGGACGCGGATTCCGACGCCCCGACGCGCAGCGGCGATTTGCGACGAGGGCATCGCAAGTCCGAGGCTTTCAGGCCGCAACGCGATTCACTCTCCCTGCTCTCACAGCCGGGAGATGAACGAATTGCCCCGGATATAGAACCTCAGGAGCCGCTTGGCCCAGCGGCCTGCGTAGTCCACGCCGACGCGGGGCCGCTTGACGATGCCGAACCGCTCGGCCCGGTCCGGCTCGGCGATGTAGAAGCCGTCGCTGAGCAGGTCGTGGCCGTTCAGACGCCGGTCGATGTGCAAGGCCTTGCACAGCAGGCCCGGGCCCTGCGTCCGCCCTTCGACGTTCCGCACGGGCTCGACCGCCCTCAGCAGCACGGCCGACGCCAGCCCCTCCGCCTGCGTCACCACGTTCATGCAGCAGTGCATCCCGTAGATGAGGTACACGTAGGCATGTCCCGGCGGACCGAACATGACCTCCGTCCGCATGGTCCGCCCGCGGGCCGAATGCGCCGCCAGATCGTGAGGGCCCAGGTACGCCTCGACTTCGACGATCCGCGCGACCTGCTCGACGCCCTCGAACACGTGCACGAGGTGCTTGCCCAGCAGTTCCTTGGCGACCAGGATCGTGTCGCGATCGTAGAACTCGCGGCCCAGCTTCCGCTCCCCCGGAGTCATCGAGGCCCCGTCCCTCGCCCCGGCATCGACGGCCCGCCCGCCCCCGGACCGATCCCCGACGGCATCGAAGGCGAATCGTCCGGCGAATCCTCAGGGACATCGTACTGCGAGCCGGAGAGGTCCCGGCCCTGGACGACGCTCCACGGCTGGCCGCCCCCGCCGCCGGGCATCAGACGCTCGAACCCCGCGGCCACCGCGCCGGCGGTCGTCGAGATCGTGTCGAGGCAGA
>JAAYVJ010000406.1 GCA_012517265.1 Planctomycetota bacterium
ACCAGTGCGATCGCAAGAACGCTGACGATCACGACGATGTATCCCCGCTTGCAGAGCACCGAAAAGAACAGGCTCACGGCCCCTGCAAAAACGACAGTCGCGGCGGTCAGACACAGGCTGACGGTCAGGAAATCCCAGGGGACGCCGCCCAGCACACGAACGACCGCCAGCAAGGGCAGGCTGGTCGCCACGAGCAGAAGAACCTGGACCAGCCGGCTGCTGAACTTGTTGAGGACGACCTGCCGATCGCTCAAGGGAGTCGTCAAGAGCACGGCCAGAGTCCGGCTGTACACCTCGTCGCTGATGGCCGTGCTCAGCAGCACGATCGCCACCACCTGCGCCGCGAAGAACTGAAACCAGACGATGCTCAGCGTGATCGTCTTGGCGGCCGCTTCCATCTGGGCGCGGGAGGTCGCCGCCGACCGCACCTCCACCGTGGGGATCCAGATCGCCGCGATGAACACCATGAGGAACAGGACATAGGCGGCTCGGAGAATGTAGCCGCGTCGACGCCGGCTGGCGACCCGCAGTTCCTTGTCGAACAGCGGCCTGGGACTGCCGAGCCTGGCCGGCAGTCGAAGCAGTCGGATTGTCAACGCCGCAGCCATGATGTCCTCTCAGAAGATGTTTCGCCGCACGCCTCGGGCGGCTAGACGCAGAAAGAGAATCCCCATGGCGATGTAGATCGCTGCCGGAGCGAGCACCACCCACGTCAGCCAGGAGGCCGTGGATCCACCGCCCCGCCCCACCACGAGAGCCGTGGTGCCGGCGGACATCGCGAACAGGGGACTGAGGAATCCACAGAACAGGAGCTTCGGCAGATAATAAGCCGCCAGCGTCGCCGTCACCGCGGCCGTCGTCGTCTTGAGCCGGGAACTGAAGTACAGTCCCGCACCCAGGAGAAACACCGTCGTGCTCGCCAGGCTGACCGGCACGAAGATCGCGGGCTCGCCCCATCGCGACAGCGCTCTCGTGGACGACAGACCGGCAAACAGCATCACCGGATGCAACACAAGCAACGCGACCAGCAGGGGCAGAGCCCGGCGAAACATGCCGATCGCCTTGCCGTTGACGATCGCCGCATCGTTCAAAGGCGTCATCAGCAGAATCGGCCAGGTGCGGGCCTCTCGCTCTCTCGTGATCGCCCCGGCCGCTCCGAGCGTCAGGTCGATTACGAAGATCAACTGGAGACCCCAGACGACCGGAAACAGCACCGCGTAGATCGGTCCGTGCAGGATGAGACATATCACCAGGGCGACGACGATCAGGGCAATGGCCAGCAACCCCATGATCGACGCGCCCCACCGGGTGGTCTTGAACAGAGGGGTACACCGTTCCTTCCACACGATCGGAGAGCCCGTCACCGGGCGGATCGCGCCGCGCGACCATCTGCGAGACGGGTTCTTCTGCGCCCCTTCAGAAACGGCGGAGGGGTGCATCGCGAAAGCAACCTGGCGCACCCGGCGCATGGACCACGCCAGAATGGCGCCTGCCAGAGCCAGCAGAACGAGACAATGCCAGGGCCAGACCACCGACGAAGGCATGCCTCTCGCGCTGCCGACCATCCGGGCGGTCAATTCGCCCATCGCCACGAGGGGATTGGTCAACCGCAATAGGAAGAGGAAATCGGTGGCGCCCATGAACCTGACGCCGCTCAACACCGTCAGGACGATCGGCAGAAGGACCCAGATCACGAGGTACCAGACCACCACCGTCGTCACCGCCTGATGGGGTTGGCGGCTCGAGATCGAGCACATCAGGCTTAGCGCCCCGCAGAAGACCGCGGCTGAAGCAGTGACGCACAGGCCCGCCACGACATAGTCCCACGGCACCCCGCCAAAGACCCGCACGACGGCCAGCATCGGTAGACTGACCGCCAGGAGCGACGCGGCCTGCAGGAGCCTGCCGGCGAGCTTGCCCACCACGATCTGAAAACTGCGAACCGGCGTCACCAAAAGCGAGTCGAGCGTTCTCTGACGGATCTCGGCGCCGATCGCGTCGCTGAGCAACATGGCGGCCAGGAGTTGGCCGGTGATGAACTGGAACCAGACAATCGCGGTGACGATCTGTTTGCCCAACTCCCCCAGGCGCGAAATCTGCACGACCGCACCGCCGGCATTCGTCGACCGCGGAGCCAGGGACCAGAACCACAAGAAAACAGTCGCCAGAACGCACACGTATGTGAAACGCAGGACATATAGCCTTTCCCGCCGGCTGGCGGTGCGGAGTTCCTTGTCGAAGATGGGACCCGCCAGCCGCAGGGGGTTCAAGAAGTCCAGCGAGTTTCCTGCCAACATCGCTTCCATAGGTGGAGACGCCACATCAGTTGCGACGCAAGTCGTCAATCCTCAGTCATCCATATCCATCATCAATCAATGGACGATTCCCTTGGTCAACTGTAGGAACGCATCGTCGAGTTTAAGCTGCTCGGGCTGCAAGTAGACCAGATCGACGCCGGCGCCGACGAGCGTGCGGGCGATGATTCCGTCGGCACTCTGGCCGTCGCAGAATGTCACGGACAGATAGTCCCCCACCGGCTCGACCTTCTGAATCTGGGGAAGCGACGAAAGCAGTTCCACCGCCCGATTCGGATCGCCGATCACCTTGACGCGGACCTTGCTCTGAATGCCCAGCCGGGGCCGGATCTCCTCGATGGTCCCGCTGAACACGAACTGCCCCCGCTCGATGATCCCGATACGATCGCAGATCTCCTCCAGTTCGCTGAGGATGTGGCTGGAGATCATGATCGTCTTGCCCATCCGCTTGAGCTCCCGGAGCAATTCGCGCATTTCGATGCGAGCCCGCGGGTCCAGGCCGCTGGCCGGCTCGTCCAGGACCAGGACCTTCGGGTCGTGGATCAGCACGCGGGCCAGGCCCAGTCGCTGCTGCATGCCTCGCGACAGGCTGTCCACCGGCGCGGCGCGTTTGGAGACCAGGTCGGTCAGTTCCAGGACGCCGTCGACGATGGCCTTGCGCTTCTTGTATTCAATGCCGAACGCGGCGGCGAAGAACTCCAGGTATTCGAACACCTTGAGATCGTCGTACACGCCCATGAAGTCCGGCATATACCCCACGCGGCGGCGGACGTCCTTGCCCTTCTTGGACACGTCCAGGCCGTCGATGAACGCGGCGCCGCTGGTGGGTTCCAGCAGGGTCACCAGGATCCGCATGGTCGTGGTCTTGCCGGCGCCGTTGGGCCCGATGAAGCCGAAGATGTCGCCGGCCCCGATGTACAGATCAAGGTCGCTCACCGCCACGAGGTTCCCGAAGTGTTTCGTCAGTTTCTTCGTCTCAATCATGGTCCATCCCTCCCTTGACCTTCACGAGCTGCCTGGCATATTGGATGTGGTTCACGTCGTACGAACGCCCTTTGACCGTAAACGGCGCCGGCGCCTTGTCGAACATCACGCAGACTACCGCGGTCTCGGAATCCAGGCTGGTGTACATGCCCAGGGTCCGCTCCAAACACCCCTGGGCGAAGAAGATGTTGTCCGCGACGCCGTGGAAAACCATGGGCATGCGAGGCAGTTCGATCTCCGCGTACATGTTCGGTCCCTGCCGACCGGAGAACGGCGAGACCTGACTGGACCACAGGCGGAACGGGCGCGTCCGCATGGCGAATTGCCGGGTCGAATGGGCCGGAATCGGTCCCAGGTCGGCGCAACTGTCGCCGAACAGGATACAGCCCATCTGGATGTCGCTTGCGGAGTTGTTGGCGATCTCGACCGCAATCCCGCCGTCCTTGCGAGACAGGACCGCGGAGAACGGCATCGCCTTCGGCGTCCACTCGCACAACAACGACTGGACCGTCCAGATGCTGATCGGCAGGGAGACAGGGAGATTGCCTCCGTCGGCCTGCCGGCAGTAGATCTGTCGCGCGCCCGCCTCATGCTGCTGGGCCCAGATTTCCTCCTGCATCGGAGCAATGCCCGACCACCATTGGTTCGGCGCCAAGCCTTCGAGCTGGTATTCGTCGCTGCGCGGGGCGAAGACACCCGCATAGGAGGTCGCCCAGGCGCAGTTGCTGTCGGCGATGCCGTCCAAGACCGTGACCGCGCGAAGCTCCATGGAGCCGGCACGGAGCCACTGCACGCCGAAGTACGCCCCGACGGTGAAGATCGCGATCCAAGCGGTGCTCGTCAGCCAGGTGTACGGCTGTTTGTCCAGCCGCTTGAGAACCCAGTAGTCCACGGGCCCCAGCAGCACGGCCAGCGACGTCAGGGTCAGGATCACCCACCAGATGCTCAGCGGCTGCATCTGCCGCAGCTCGAAGAGGTAGTTCATTACATGGTTGGCCGCGCTCTGGGCGACGCCGATCCGGAACCGATTGTCGTAGGCCCCGGGGTTCGGCCGACCGGCCGGCCCGCTCTGCGAACCGGCCAGAATGATGCTGCGTCCGCGTCCGGCCGCCGCCATCTGAGCCCGAACCTCCGGCGGGGCGGAACCAACCGACGCGCTCGATGCGCCGTCGATGCACGAGCCGATCAGTCTGGTCCAGAAGGCCGCCGTACGAGACAACTGCGAATCGCTGAACTGGCCGGGGTCGAAAGCCAGCACCGCAACGCGTCCGAATCCGATCCGGCCCGTTCCGAGGAGCGACTCCGTCCCCGGCGTGATCCGCCCGGCAAACGCCTCGCCTTGCTTGAGAGACAACGGCCAGCCCGTCACGGTCTCCGTCTGCTGCGGATCGAGTCCCCATCCTCGGATCGCGTCGGACGCGAGCTGCACCTGCCGCGGCTCGCCGATCTCCCAGGGAATCGCCGCCTTCAGCGGGCTACCCTGCGGAAGAGGATGCCGCCCGAGAACCAGCAACGTGCAACCGCCATTGGTGATCCACTCGCAGATCGCCTGCACCTGCTGCGATTTGAGCAGCGACCAGTCCGGATCGCAGAGCACCAGCAGATCCAGACTCACGTAGCCTGTCCAATCCCAGGGCGCCGCCTGGGGACGCATGGCCCCGACGTACACCAGCCCTTGTCCCCGCCGGGAGATGCACGCCGTCTCTTTGGGCAGCCGCATCAGGCCGAACTGACCCGGGCCGATCAGGCCGATGAGCATGTCCTGCTCGTGGACCGCGCGAAGCAGACGATTCTGAGGGGAGAAATCCCACATCGTCCGCGACCGCCGCCATCGGGGGCGCCCATGATCGTCGCGAATCACCATCTCGCTCTCGGCGGCTCCGTATGCAAACTTCGACACCAACGAGATCGAGTGCGCCACATCGGGCATTAGCACGAAGCTCTGCGAGACGTTCAGCGTGTTGAGCCCGTCCTGCCGGGCCCCCAGCGTAAACGTCCCGGCGAACGGCTCTTTCAAATCGCTGGTAATGCCGATCTCGACCGGGGTCCACTCCATGGGGCGGTAGTAGCCGTCCCAGCCGCACTCGAAGGTCGCATCGAACTCGATCTCCTTCGCGGCGTGCAGACAGCCCGCCCAGACCAGCACGCACAGGATCGCCGTCACGATTCTATACATCGGTAGACTCCCACCTTGCTCGCACGTCATGCCTCAGATCCGCATCTTCAGATTGTACGCCAGCCATTCGATACAGACGAACAACAGGGCCGCCAGCGTCAACAGGGGCCACAGAGGCACGTTGGCCCTCTGAACCCCCTGCCCCTGCGCGGAGACCGCCACGCCGGCAAGCTCGATCTTCTCCTGAGGCTCGATCCGGCTCTCCTGCGGCTCCAACAGGTTCACCGCGAAGGACTGGCGAGGCTGATCCGCCGCCTCCACCGCGTAGACACCCACGCGATTCGTTCCGGGGAACCGGACCGTACCGCCCGGGTCCGCTTTGACGTCCACTTTGCCCCCGCCGGGACAGGTGACCGTAAAGGCCTCGTCGGCCGTCGCATTCTCGACGGTGATCGGCTCGCCGACGGCTCGTTCGTGCTGACGCTGGCCACCGGCCTGGGCGCCGAGATAGCTCAGCGCGTTGTAGCAGAACAGGACGAAACCGGGCTCGAAGGGCCAATTGCTCTGCAAAATGTCGAAGTTCACCAAGACAAACGTCCCGCCCCGACGATGCAACAACGCGACCGCCGGCGACTCGTTGAACTCGGCCAGCACCTCGGCGTCCCGCGGCAGTTCCAGGCAGTGACTGCGGGCCGCAAAAAGATTCGTCATGTTCACGTACTGGAGCACCGGATGCTGCGCCCGCCAGTCGACAATGAGCTGGTTCTCCAGTTCCCGTGGGGAATTGACGTCGATCTTGCCCGGCGGGGGCCCGAAGATCAGGTATCTGCACGGCGGCAGTTGGGCCGGGACGTGATTGTCCAGCACGACCACATCGTACTGCTGCCGCGCGGCGAAGGCCGCCGGGTCCAGGGTGTCGAAGCCAGCAGGCGTGCACGGGTCCAGCGTCGCGACCGGGCAGGCCCGCAGGGCCGATTCCAGAACGGGATTGCCCTGTGTGACCAGCAGAACCGACAGCTTCTTGGGCGGATCCAGGACGCTCCAGGCCGCGTCGTCGCAGGACAACGCATCGCCGCCCAACTGCCGCACTTCGAGCACGCCCCCCTGGCCGTGCGAGAGGGACCAGTTCAAGGTCGTCTGGCCGGGCCGGAACGGCTTGTCGCCCGACTCCCGCTCGCAGGCCGGGACCGTGATCGAGCGGACCGCCTGCACGTTTCCGTTGATCGACAACTGCACGTCGCGCGTGACCGGCTCAGTCCCGAAGTTCTCGATCGACGCAAAGACTTCCACCTCCTCGGGCCGCTCGTACGATCGCCTGGCGCTCATCGCCGTGACGCCGACGTTGTCCCCGGTCTGACCGACTCGATGGAAGACCAACTCCTCGGCGCCGACCACGATGCCGTCCAGGTCGGCGATCCGCCCGTCGCTGAAGAGCACCAGTTGGGCGGGCTTCTGGCCAGATCCGCCGTTGGTCTCGCCCCCGGACGATTGCGCGAAAGCCCGGGCCACTGTGACGGCTTCGGCCAGCCGGGAAACCCCGTCCGTCGGCTCGATCGCATCGATGCGGGCCATCAGTTGGCGCTTGTCCGACGTGAAACTGCACACGACGCTCGCCCGTTCGTCGAAGGCGATCACCATCGCATGATCGGATTGGTCCCGCCAGGATAGAGACGAGCCGCTCCGCATGGACTCGATGAGAACCTTGGCCTCCTTTTTGGCGGCCTCCAGCCGGGTGGGCTTCACGTCGGTGGCGTTCATGCTGGCCGAACGGTCGATCAGCAGGACGTATCGCCGGCCCGGCCCTCGCTGCAACGACAGCACCGGCCCGGCCAGCGCCAACAGAATCGTCGCCAGCGCGAGCAGTTGAAGCAGCAGAAGCAGATTCCGCCGCAGCTTCTGGAACGGCGCGTTCACCTGGAGATCCTGGACCGCCCGCTTCCAGAGCAGCGTGCTGGAGACGAGCATCTCCTGCCGCTTGAGCTTGAGGAAGTAGAGCAGCAGCAACAGCGGCACGGCGGCCGCCGCGGCGTAAAGCCCGATCAATGGCGTCAAGAATTCCATAGCACCTCTATCGCAGCAGTTGAATGCGCCGCAGATAGTTCAGAACGAGCGTCTCGATGGAGTCCGCGGAGTTCGCCTGCACGTAGACCGCGCCGCGGTTCGTGCAGAAATTCTTGAGTTCCTCGCAATAGGCCGCGAGGTTTCGCTTATAGTACTTGATGAGAGCCGAGCTCACCGTGATCTCGGCCGCATCGGCGTCCTCGATGTCCAGCAGTCTCAAGTCGCCCGCCAGTTCCGGCGAGATCTCTTGCGGCGAGAGCACCTGGACGACGTACAGATCGTATCTGGCGCCGATCAGCCGCCGCAGGGCGTTCTCGTATCCCTGCTTGAAGAAGAAATCCGAGATGGCGATCGTCACGCCGGACCCGATCCGCCCGGCCGACATATCCCGACAGGCCTTGTCGAAATCCGACAGACCGTCGCACTCGGTGCCCAGCAGCGCCTCGGCCATCTGGGACAGGTAGTTGCGGCCCCGCATGTTGGGCAACTGCGTCCGGATGCCGTCGCTGAAGAGGCTGATCGTCAGGCGGTTGTTGTTCGCCAGGCTGACGTACCCCAGGGCCGCGGCGAGCCTCTTGGCGAACAGACCCTTGGCCGGCTCGCCCACGCCCATCGACGCGCTGACGTCCACGAGCAGATGCACCGTCAGATCCTGCTCTTCGAGGAACAATTTCAGAAAGAGCTGCTCCAGCCGGCCGTAGACGTTCCAGTCCACGAAGCGAAGGTCGTCTCCGACCACGTACGGGCGGTGATCCGCGAACTCCACGCTGTGGCCGCGACGCTTCGAGCGCCGCTCGCCCTGGAGCTTGCCCTGGAGGATCTTGCGGCTGAGCAGGTCGAGCGAATCGAGCCTGGCCATGAACTTCGAGTCAAGCAGTTCGCTCAGTTTTCGGGTTGTTCTTGTCGTTGGCATCGTTGTCGATCGGAACGATAGGACCTATGGGACGGATAGGCCCCATAGGAGTTATGCGATCAGTTTCTGCTCCAGGGTTCGGGGCGTGTTCTTCATGACGTCCGCCAGGACGTCGTCGGGCTGGATGCCTTCGGCCTGGCCCTCGAAATTCAGCAGCACCCTGTGCCGCAGCGACGGCTGAACCGTCCTGGCCACGTCGTCGAAGCTCACGTGGTATCGCTCGTTGAGCATCGCGCGGACCTTGGCGCCCAGGACGAGCGCCTGCACGCCGCGAGGCGATGAGCCGAACCGCACGTACCGGTTGACCATGCCGGTGGCGAACTCGCCCTGCGGATGCGTCGCCAGGACCAGGCGAATCGCGTAGTCCTGCACGTGCTCGGCGACGACGACCCGCCGGACCAGCTTCTGGGCCCAGAGGATCTTGTCCGCGTCGGCGACGTTCTGCGCCTGCGGCTCCTGTCCCGTCGTCGTGCGGTCCAGCACCGCCTTGAGCTGCTCGCGGTTGCTGTACGTCACAAGCAGCTTGAAGAAGAACCGGTCGAGCTGGGCCTCGGGCAGCGGATACGTCCCTTCCTGCTCGATCGGGTTCTGCGTTGCCAGCACCATGAAAGGCTCAGGGAGCCGGCGGATCTGGCCGCCGCTGGTGACCGAATGCTCCTGCATCGCCTCGAGCATGGCCGACTGGGTCTTGGGCGTGGCGCGGTTGATCTCGTCGGCCAGGACGATCTGTCCGAAGATCGGGCCCTTCTGGAACTGGAATTCCCGCCGGCCGGTGGCATGATCTTCCACCACGATATTCGTGCCGGCGATGTCGGCGGGCATGAGGTCCGGCGTGAACTGGATTCGCCGGAACTCCAGGGACAGGGCCGAGCCGAGCGTGCGCACCAGCAGCGTCTTGCCCAGTCCCGGCACGCCTTCGAGCAGGACGTGCCCGCCGCTGAAGAGGCTGATCAACACGTTGTCCACGATGTCCTCGTGGCCGACGATGACGCGGCCGACCTCGCCGCGAATCGCCTCGAACATCCGGCGGAAGTCCGCACATTGCTGTTCCACGTTCTTTTCGTCACTCATAACAGTCGAGCCTCAGATACTCCAATCACCTATCGTTCGTCTATGGCGCTCGTTGCGTCGTTCAACCCTTCGGGTCGCCGCGGGCCCTCTTGTGTCTGGCCTGAAGAAGCTGGTCGATGTGCGTGCTCTGCGGCGCGGGCTTGGGCTTGGCCGGTTCCGGGGCAGTCGGCTTGGCCGTCGGGGGCTCTGCGCCTCTGGGTTCGGAACCGATCGTGTCGCCCTGGTACTGCTGGCCGCCGTCGTATCGTTTGGCGAAGACTCCGTCCGCGGCGCCGGCCGCCCACTGGGCCCGCAACTTCTGGCTTCGAGCCTGGAGGCGGGCGATTCGTTCGTCCTTTTCCTGCCGGGTGGTGGCGGTCACCCACGCGATCGCCCTTCTCAGCTTGGCCCGCGCGTCGAGAATCACGCGGCGGACCGCGACGTCCGTCAGGAACAAGGCGATCCAGGCCAGCATGAGCGGCTGCACCAGAGGTAGATGCGTCTCGGGGAACTGCAGCCCTGCGGAGTCGTACAGATTCACCTCGTTCGGATCGGACTCCAGCGGCAGGACCCGGCCGTGCGTCATCTCGCTGACCTCCTTGAGCAGCGGAGCGTTGTCGGTGAGGTCCCGGAATTCAGGGGCAAAGGGGATCGTCACGATCGCGTTGGCCGAGCGAGCGCCGTTCAAGGGAGAGGACGGCGTGCCCTCGCCGCGGGCAACGTCCTCCGCCTTTCGATACTGAACGTTCACGATGTAGCTGCCCGACGCCGGGGCGCGGAACTGCGCAGCGTATTGCCCCGGCCCGGTCTGCGTCAGTTGCAGAGTCTGCGACTTCATTTCCGGCGTCAGGACCTGTCCGTCGATGGAAGCGAGCTGGAGGAACCTGCCCTCGGCGTCGAAGGCCTCGACGCGAACCGTGGTCTCCTGGCCTTCCACATCGGTGAGGATCTCGCAATCGGCCGATTGCGAAGGCTTTCCCGCCCAGCGAACCACCTGCTCCCAGAATCTCGCGAAGTCGCCCCACTGAATCCACTGGGCCGCCCATCGGCTGTCGGCGGAGCTGGTGAACGCGACGCACCGCCCCAGTCCCGACTGGCAGGTCGCCAGGATCGGGTCGGCCTCATTGCTGCTGAGCACCACCTGGTTCAGGCCGCCCTTGGGGCCGGTCAGCACGTATCCGTCCAGTGCCGGCAACGCGGGTATGCCGTTGAGGATCTCGCTGAGCGAATACACAACCTGCGGCGTGAACGTCTGCTCGACGATCATCGAGCGGCGGACGACCTGGGCCTCCTTGATGAAGATCTCCGGGATGTTCGCCGGGTTCTCGACGGGATAGAACCGCCCCTGGGCCGCAACCGCGATGTTGTGCAGCAATTCCGTGTAGGCGCCCTGGCCGATCGCGACGGTGGAGACGGTGATGCCCGCCGCGCCCATGTCCTCGCCCAGCCTGGCGCACAGATCCGGGTCGGCCGTCTGGCCGTCGGTCAGCAGAATCACATGCTTGATGGCATGCCTGGAGTCCTTCAAGGCCGCGAACGCCTCCCGCATGGCGGGCCCCATGACGGTGCCGCCGCCGGCGCCGATCTGGCTGATCCTGTGGAAGATCCCCTCTTTGTCCAGGGCCGGGCCCAGCGATACGACCCATTCGCTCACAGCGTCGAAGACGATGATGCCCACGTGGTCGCGCTGGCTGAGCAGCCGGACGGCCCCGGCCGCCGCGGCCTTGCACATCTCGACCTTTTCGCCCGTCATCGACCCGCTGTGGTCGATCACAAGCACGAGAGCCCCGAGCGGCAGTTGCTTCTTCTGCGGCGGGTCCAGATCGACCGGCAGGATCGAACCGACCGGCGAACCGATCCAGCCGCCGGCCCCGAACGAATCGGGCCCGCCGACCATGATCAATCCTCCGCCCAAGTCGTTCACGTACCGGCACAGCATCTCCTGCTGCGCCATCGTGAAATGCTGCACCGGGGTGTTGACCAGAACGATTGCGTCGACGTCGAGCAGGCGAGGCAGCTCATCGGGCAGTTCCGAGACCTCGCCGCGAATCGTGTTGATCCCGGCCTCCTGAAGGGCGCGGGCCACTCCTTGACCGGCTCCATCGACGTCGTAGACGCGGACGAAGCCCGGCCCGGCGACGTAGGTCATCGTCTCGGCCCGGTTGTTCTCCGCG
>JAAYVJ010000407.1 GCA_012517265.1 Planctomycetota bacterium
CATGCTCGACGCGAGCGGCAACCCAGTCTACGACGCCGACGGGAAACGGGTGCCGGTCGACTACGCCAACCGCATCTACAGCGCGGCCGACGAGGTTCAGGCCTACCACAAGAACATCAACTACGGGCAGCCCCGCTCGACTCAGATGACGGGCATGCAGATCGCCGACTACGACACCTCGTCGTACAAAGCCGCCATCTCCACGACGGTGCGGTCCGGCACAGCCTCCGTGATCGAGGACGGCGTCCTGGGCACCACCGGGGTCAGCACGGTCACCGAGTACTTCCCCCACGCGCCGCTCGATAGCGGCGGCTACACGACGCGGTCCGGCAACAGTCTGCCTCTGAAGCGGTACATCTACCAGGACAAGACCATTCGCAACGTGGTCGTCAAGACCGGGACGAACGCCCTGTTCAAGAACTGCACGTTTGAAGGCGTGCTGTACGTCGACACGGCTTACAGCGGCCCATCGGTCTCGCTTCCGTCCTCCTACACCAGTTCCGCGATCAGCACGTTCCTGTCAACGACCAAGAATTACAACAACATCCGGTTCGAGAACTGCACGTTCAACGGCGTGATTGTGACGAACACGCCCCAGGCCCTCAACAGCAACTGGTGGATGGCCAACAACCTGTACTTCACGGGCGAAGCGACCTTCGAGAACCGATCTTCGATTCAGGAGGCAACGATCCTGGCGCCCCACTTCAACGTCAACCTGGGCAACACCAATCCCAACGCCAGCGAGAACAACGTCCTGACCGGCGCCATCGTGGGCGGGATCGTGGACGTTCGGGGCAACGCCCAGATCTACGGAACGATCATCTCGATGGCCGACACGTCGGCCTACAGCAGCGGGTACGTGACCAACATCGGCGTCACCCTCGAGGACGGCGGCTCCGAAACCACCGAAGCCGGCGACGTCGGAGTCATCAGCATCACGCCGGACGAGGACACGATGCTTCCCAGCGGAATCAAGAGCCCGATCATCATCAAGCCGGACCCGAAGACGTATTCAGAGACCATCTAATCTGTCATAGAAGAAGGTGCCTGTGTCTGCAGAACGCCCCATGAGAGGGAGAACCACAACCATGAACCGAACCACTGTCCGAACACTCGTGCTGCTCGTCGAACTGCTAGCAACCGTGGCCATCTACCAGCTCTTTGCCTGGAGCCCGTCGGCAACCGCGGCCCCGGCGTGGCTGGCCGGTGACGACCCCAACGAGGTCGTCGATCCCAACGCGGTCGAGGACCCCAATGCGGTGGGCGATCCCCAGCCGGAGAGCGTCGTCGCCATCCCGTGGACGCGGCTCGACGACGAGCCTGCGGATCCCAACACGCCGGAGGAACAACAAGATCCGCAGCCCGAGGCCGCAGGCCTGCCGGGTATGTAGAGCCCACAGCCGATCTGGGGACGCTCCACAGCCGCAAGCGTCCCGACGATGCCCCTGCGACATCGTCCCACGTACCGCCGGAGAGGACGCCCAAGGCCGCCGATCTCCACAATGAGGCCGACGCGCCGGGGGTTCCAGGGCGTCGTCTCCGGCGTTGGAATATCCCGCACTCCTCCCGCCTTCCGCTTCCACCATCCCCTTGCCCTTTGACAGGGTCCGCCGGATGTGGTCTAATCCCCCCAGCCTGTTCAGGAATCCAGGGGCCTCCAGCACCGGACGCGCCGCTAAGCGCCGGGATCGGTCTCGCGGATTGCCCGCGCGATGAATCGCGCCAGGCGCCATTTTACGGCAACTACAGGAGAAACCCAATGCCCAAACGCGCGGACATCCAGAAGGTACTGATCATCGGCTCCGGTCCCATCGTGATCGGCCAGGCCTGCGAGTTCGACTACTCCGGCACGCAAGCCTGCAAGGCGCTTCGCAAACTCGGCTATCAGATCGTGCTGGTCAACTCCAACCCGGCCACCATCATGACCGATCCCGGCATGGCCGACGTCACGTACATCGAGCCGCTGACGCTCAAGTCGGTGACGGAAATCATCAAGGCCGAGCGCCCGGACGCCTTGCTGCCGAATCTCGGCGGGCAGACCGGCCTGAACCTGGCGTCGGAGCTTGCCGCGGCGGGCGTTCTCGACCAATACGGCGTCCAGGTCATCGGCGTGAAGGTCGACGCAATCAAGCGAGGCGAAGACCGCCAGGCCTTCAAGGAGACGATGCAGCGTCTGGGAATCGACATGCCCCGCAGCGAAATCGCGTACAGCGTCGAAGAGGCAGAAAAGATCGCCGAGAAGCTGGGCTATCCGATCATTATCCGCCCGGCCTACACCATGGGAGGCACGGGCGGCGGCGCGGTCTTCAACGTCGAGGAACTGCGAACGATCGCCAGCCGCGGCCTCGACGCCAGCCTGGTGCATCAAATCCTCGTCGAGGAGTCCGTCCTGGGCTGGGAAGAACTGGAGTTGGAGGTGGTCCGGGATTCGAAGGGGCAGAAGATCACCATTTGCTTCATCGAGAACGTCGATCCGATGGGCGTCCACACGGGCGACTCCTATTGCACCGCCCCCATGCTGACCATCGACACCGCCCTTCAGGAGCGGCTTCAGAAGTACTCCTACGACATCGTCGACGCCATCGGCGTCATCGGCGGCACGAACATCCAGTTCGCCCACGATCCCGCCAGCGGCCGGGTCGTCATCATCGAGATCAACCCGCGGACGAGCCGCTCCTCGGCGCTGGCCTCCAAGGCGACCGGCTTCCCGATCGCATTCGTCTCGGCCCTGCTGGCCGCCGGGTTGACCCTCGACGAGATCCCCTATTGGCGCGACGGCACCCTGGAGAAATACACCCCCTCGGGCGACTACGTCGTCGTCAAGTTCGCCCGGTGGGCTTTCGAGAAATTCAAGGGCGTCGAAGATCGCCTCGGAACCCAGATGCGGGCCGTCGGCGAGGTGATGAGCATCGGCAAGACCTACAAGGAGGCCTTCCACAAAGCCATTCGCTCCCTCGAAAACGGACGCTATGGCCTGGGCTTCGCCAAGAACTTCAACAAGCTGTCCCTCGACGAGTTGATGGCCATGCTGACCTACCCCACGAGCGAGAGGCAGTTCGTCATGTATGAGGCTCTCCGCAAGGGCGCCAGCATCGACGCCATCTACGACAAGACACGAATCAAGCATTGGTTCATTCAGCAGATGGCGGAACTGGTCGCTCTGGAAGAACAGATCCTTCAGTACAAGGGCAAGATGCTGCCGGACGCGCTCCTGATCCAGGCCAAGAAGGACGGCTTCGCCGACAAGTACCTCTCCAAGCTGCTGGGCCTCCCGGAGGCACAGATCCGCACCCGTCGGATCACGTTGGGCATAAAGGAAGCTTGGGACGCGGTCCCGGTCAGCGGCGTCGAGAACGCGGCCTATTATTACTCGACCTACAACGGGCCGGACAAGGTCCCCGTCAGCGACCGCCGCAAGATCATGGTCCTCGGCGGCGGCCCCAACCGCATCGGCCAGGGCATCGAGTTCGACTACTGCTGCGTCCACGCCGCCTTCACGCTCCGCGACGAAGGCTACGAGTCCATCATGGTCAACTGCAACCCCGAGACGGTCTCCACCGACTACGACACCTCGGACAAGCTCTACTTCGAGCCGCTGACGGTCGAGGACGTCCTGAGCATCTACGAGAAGGAAAAACCCGAGGGCGTGATCGTCCAGTTCGGCGGGCAAACCCCGCTGAATCTCGCGATGGAACTGGCCCAGGCGGGCGTCAAGATCATCGGGACCTCGCCCGAGGCCATCGATCTGGCCGAGGACCGCGACCGGTTCCGCGTTGCGATTCGCAAGATGGACATCCCCCAGCCCGAGTCCGGCATGGCCGGCAGCCCGGAGGAGGCCATCAAGATCGCGGAACAGATCGGCTATCCGCTCATGGTGCGTCCCTCCTTCGTCCTGGGCGGCCGGGCCATGGAAGTCGTCCACGACGAGGAGATGCTCCGGCTCTACGTCGCCAAGGCGGTCGAGGTCTCGCCCGAGCGGCCCATCCTGATCGACAAGTTCCTGGAAAACGCCACCGAGACCGAGGCCGACGCCATCGCCGACGGGACCGACGCCTTCGTCCCGGCGGTTATGGAGCACATCGAGTTGGCGGGCATCCATTCCGGCGATTCGGCCTGCGTCATCCCGCCGGTGAGCATCCCCAAGAAGCACCTGGACACTATCCGCGAGTACACCCGGCGGATCGCGGTTGAACTGAACGTCATCGGGCTGATGAACATCCAGTACGCCATCTGCAACGACGTGGTCTACATCCTCGAAGCCAACCCGCGGGCGTCGCGCACGGTGCCGCTGGTGTCGAAGGTCTGTAACATCGGCATGGCCCGACTGGCGGTGCAATGCATGCTCGGCAAGAAGCTCTCCCAACTGAATCTGACGCAGAAGAAGATCCCTCATTTCGGGGTCAAGGAAGCGGTCTTCCCGTTCAACATGTTCCCGGAGGTGGACCCCCTGCTCGGGCCCGAGATGCGATCGACGGGCGAGGTCCTCGGCATGGCCGGTTCCTACGGCCTGGCCTTCTTCAAATCGCAGCAGGCAGCCAAGTCGGAACTGCCTCTGGAGGGCACAGTGCTTATCACCGTCACCGACGCCGACAAGAAGGACGTCCTGAAGGTGGCCAAGGAGTTCCAGAAGCTCGGCTTCCGGATCAAGGCGACCGAAGGCACCTGCAAGTGCCTGGCCGCCGGCGGCGTGCAGGCCGAGCCGATCCTCAAGATGTACGAGGGCCGGCCGAACATCGCCGACGCCATCAAGAACGGCGAGATCCAACTTGTCATCAACACACCCGCCGGCAAACTGAGCAAGACCGACGACTCGTACATCCGCAAGACCGCGATCAAGTACAAGGTCTCGTACATCACGACGACCGCCGCGGCCGCGGCCGCGGTCAAGGGAATTGCCGAGATGAAGGCGAACGGCGCCCCCGGCGTGCGCTCGCTCCAGAGCTACCACGCCGGGATCAAATAGCAAGAGTGCACGGGCGGGCACAGGCGTATGTGCCCGCCCGTGCCTGCCTGTGTTCTGTCCGCCCCAGGACTCGTCGATTCCCCCCCAATCACGCGCGGAGACCGGAGGCCGGTTGGGGTCGTCGCCGAGCAGCCGAACCTCTCTCATCCCTGACAGATCATTCGTGGATTTCCACCGAAATCGGCCTTTGCGCGTCTTTCCCGGTGCTGTATGATCGACACCCATGGCAAGCTACCTGAACAATCTGTTGCTGTTCGACGACCAGGACTGGTCGAGCGAAACGAGCCCCGACGAACGGAATGGAGTGGACTCCTATCTGAACGACGACGGCGAGGAATTTGAAGACGAGCTCACGAAAATGAAGTTGCCCGAAGTCATTGGCATTCTGCCGATTCGCAATACCGTGGTGTATCCCGGCACCGTCACGCATCTGGCCGTGGGCCGGGAACGCAGCAAAGCCCTGCTGGCGGACATCGAGCCCAACGATTCGGTCATCGGACTGTTGACCCAGCGCAATCCCGACACCGATCGTCCCGGATTCGGCGACCTCTACTCCGTCGGCACGACCGCCTCGGTCCTCAAGACCATCAAGATGCCGCAGGGCTCGCTCAACATCGTGGTGCACGGGCTCGCCCGGTTCCGCATCGTGGAGCGGATCGCGACCGAGCCGTACCTCAAGGCCAAGGTCGAACTGCTCAAGGTCGAGACGAGGATGACCAAACAGCTCCAGGCGCTGATGGTCAGCGTCCGGCGAAGCGCCAACCGCGTGATTGCCCTGAGCCCGAACGTGCCGGAGGAGGCCTCCGTCCTCCTCGAGAACATCGAAGATCCCTCGTCCCTGGCGGATTTCCTCGCGGCCAATCTCATGATGGAGATCCCGCAGAAACAGGAGCTGATCGAGGAACTCGACCCCAGCCGGCGGCTGGAGAGAATTTCCGTTGCCCTGGCGCACCAGCTCGAAGTGCTCGAACTGAGCCACAAGATTCAAGGCCGGGTGCGAGAGTCCATCGACAAGACCCAGCGGGAGTACTTCCTCCAGGAACAGCTCAAGGCCATTCAGACGGAACTGGGCCAGCAGGATGCCCGGACCGAGGAAATCCGCGAGCTGAAGGAGAATATCGCCAAAGCCAAGATGCCCAAGGTCGTCGAGGAAGAGGCGCTGCGCGAGCTGGACCGATTGGGCAAGATCCCGTCCGCTTCGCCGGAGTACAGCGTGATCAGGACGTATCTGGACTGGGTCTGCGAACTGCCCTGGTCCGTGCGGACGGAGGACCAGCTCGACATCAGCCGGGCGGAGAAGGTCCTCGACCACGATCACTACGATCTGGTCAAAATCAAGAAGCGAATCCTGGAGTTCCTGGCCGTGCGGAAACTCAATCCGACCGGCAAGAGCCCCATCCTGTGCTTCATCGGCCCGCCCGGCGTGGGCAAGACCTCCCTCGGCAAGTCGATCGCCCGGTCCATGGGCCGCAAGTTCGTCCGCGTCTCGCTCGGCGGCATCCGCGACGAGGCCGACATCCGCGGGCACCGTCGCACCTATATCGGGGCCCTGCCGGGACGCATCCTCCAGGAGCTGCGCAAGTGCCACAGCCGCAACCCGGTCTTCATGCTCGACGAGTTGGACAAGATCGGCGCCGATTTCCGCGGCGATCCGGCCAGCGCTTTGCTGGAGGTCCTCGATCCCGAGCAGAACAACTCGTTCACCGACCACTACCTCGACCAGCCGTTCGACCTGTCGAGCGTCATGTTCATCGGCACGGCCAATTACGCCGAGCCGATCCCGCCGGCGCTGCAGGACCGCATGGAGATCATCGAGTTGCCCGGCTATACAGCCCGGGACAAGCTGAGCATCGCCAAGCGGTATCTGGTCCCCCGGCAACTGAAAGAGCACGGCCTGCGCAAGAACCAGCTCATCATCAAGGACCAAGCCCTCTCCACGATCATCGCCAGTTACACCCGTGAGGCGGGCGTTCGGAATCTCGAACGCCTGATCGCGTCCGTGTGCCGGGCGGTGGCCACGGAAATCGCCCGGGGCGACAAGAAGAAACGAACGATCGACAAGAAGGACTTGGCCGCGATCCTGGGGCCGATCCAGCACGAATCGGAACTGGCCCTGCGAACGGGCATTCCCGGCGTCGCGACAGGGCTGGCGTATACTCCCGTCGGCGGCGAGCTGCTGTTCATCGAGTCGGCGATGATGCCCGGCAAAGGCAACCTGCAACTGACCGGTCAGATCGGCGGCGTCATGAAAGAGAGCGCCCAGGCTGCATTCTCCGTCGTCAAAGCCAATGCCCACAAGCTCAAGATCGACGAACGACGGTTCAGCCGATCGGATTACCACATCCACGTGCCCGCCGGCGCGGTGCCCAAGGACGGCCCCAGCGCGGGCGTCGCGATGTTCACCTCGCTGGTGAGCCTGCTGTTGCACAAACCCACCCGCCCGGACGTAGCCATGACCGGCGAAATCACGCTTCGAGGCCTCGTACTGCCGATCGGCGGACTCAAAGAGAAACTCCTGGCCGCCAAGGAGGCGGGCATCAAAACCGTGATTCTCCCCGCGAGAAACAAGAAGGACATTGCCGACATCCGGCCGGAGACGATCAAAGGACTGGATCTGCAGTTCGTCGGGAATATCGACGAAGTCATGCGGATCGCGCTGGGCGATGTGTGAGGGAGAGGCGTTGCATAAGACCTACAGGACCTATGCGACGACAGGGCCTGCGATCGCCCGCGAGACCTTGACCACATCGACCATCTCCGCGACGTCGTGCACGCGGACGATGGAGGCTCCTGCCGCGACGCAGCGTGCAACCGCCGCCGCGGTTCCGAAGACCCGATCGGTGGGCTTGTCTCTACCGGTGATCTTGCCGAGGAACCCCTTGCGGCTCGGACCCACCAGGACGCGATAGCCCGTCGCTGCGAGCTTGTCGAGATTCCGCAGCAACAGCAGATTGTGCTCCAGCGTCTTGCCGAACCCGATGCCGGGGTCGAGGAAGATCCGCTCTGGCGGAATCCCGAGCCGGACCGCTTTCTCGGCTTGGGCAACGAGGAAGTCCCGGACTTCCGCCACCACGTCGTCGTAACGCGGCTCAGCCTGCATCGTGGCGGGCGTCCCCTGCATGTGCATCAAGATCACCGGAATCTGCTGCTGCACTGCCACCTCCGCCATCCTCGCGTCGGACAAGGCAGTGATGTCGTTGAGAATCGATGCCCCGGCCAGCACCGCCGCCCGGGCCACTTCGAAATTCGCGGTGTCAATGCTGATCGGGACGTCGATCCGCTCGGCCAATGCTCCGATGACCGGAACCGTCCGCCGGATCTGCTCGGCCGGCGGGACGGGCTTCGAGCCGGGGCGCGTCGATTCCCCGCCCACGTCGATCATCGCAGCGCCCTGTGCGACCAGTTGCAGACCATGCTCGACCGCGGCCCGCGGATCGAGGAACTGGCCGCCGTCGCTGAAGGAGTCCGGCGTAACGTTCAGAATCCCCATCACCAGACATCCGCCGGTGAAATCCAGCCGGCCTCGCGGCCACTGCACCACAGGATTCATCACGCCGTCCCTTCCACCACGAAGCCGATGCCGCGGAGCTTCCGCGAGAGACTTTCGCGCGGCTTGTCCAGAATGACCGTCGTGTTCTGGAACTCCCGCCGGATCGGGTAGTTCTTCCGCAGCGAGTCGAAGAAACGTCCCCGGCTCTCGGGCGGCTGATCCGCGATCAGCCTTGTATCCCGATCGTCTCTCGAAATGCTGTAGATCCGCTCAGCGATCCGGGCCAGCAGTTCCTCGTCGCCCGCGTCGCCGGTCTCGACCTGGAGCCGAGGGATCTCCGGCGCAGGCAGAAAGTCCGTCACGTCGAACTTCGGCGCCAGGCCGAAGTGCTCGCACAGAGACCGGTAGATCATGATCATCCCGGCGACCTTGCCGTCGAAGGAGTAGCCCGCGATGTGCGGGGTTGCCAAGTCGACCATGCCGAGCAGTTCCACGTCGATATTGGGTTCGCCTTCCCACACGTCGAGCGCCACCGCCTGCAAGCGGCCGCTCCGGATCGCGGCCTTGAGAGCCTGCGATTCCACCACTGCGCCGCGGGAGGCATTCACGAAGACCGCCCCCGGCTTGAGGCGGGCGAAGAACCCCGCATCGGCCAGGTGAAATGTCTTGTCGATTCCCTCCCGCGTCAGCGGCGTGTGAATCGTGATGAAGTCGCAGTCGTATAGAGCGTCCAGCGGGACGTACTTCGGGTCTTTCGTCTGCCTCTGCAAAGGGGGATCGTTCCGCAGGACCTTCATCCCCAGCCCCTCGCACTTGCGGGCCACCCGGCCGCCCACGTTGCCTACGCCGACGACGCCGATCGACCTGCCCTCCAGCGGAATCCGCCGCCGGCGGGCGATCTCCAGCAGACCGGCGATCACGTACTCCGCGGCGGAATTGGCGTTGGAGCCCGGCGCCGAGGCGAAACCGATTCCGCTGCGCTGGAGATAGGCAACATCCACATGATCGAAGCCGATCGTCGCCGTGCCGACGAAACGCACCTTGCTGCCGGCGAGCAACGCCTCATTCACCGGGGTGATGCTGCGCACCAGCAGGGCATCCGCCTCGGCCACCACCTGCGGCGTGATCTCGCGACCGCTGAGAACCCGCACCTCGCCGACTGAAGAAAGACAATCGCGAACAAAGGGAATGTTCGCATCCGCCACGATCCTCATAGTGCCTCACAAACCAAAACCAGCAATTTCAGTCCCGCAGTACGGACATTTTGAGTTCTCGATCCGATTGACGGCGATCTGGTATCCCGTACGTTCGATGAGCAGCCGTCCACAGCCGGGACAATACGTGTTCTCGGATTTCTCGCCGGGCACGTTGCCAAGATAGACGTAGCGCAGACCCGCCGCCCTGCCGATTTCTTCGGCCCGGCGCATGCTCTCCAGCGGCGTCGCCTCGGACCCGGTGTACCTGTACTGCGGGTGGAACCGGCTGATGTGCCAGGGCACGTCGGGCCCGGCCTCGTTCGCCAGGAAGCCAGCCAGTTTCTTCAGTTCCTCCTCGGAATCGTTCTGCCCGGGCAACAGAAGTGTGGTGATCTCCATCCATATTCGCGTGTGCCGAGCAATGTAAGAAATGCTGTCCAGCACCGGCTGGAGCCTGGCCCCACATAGACGGCGGTAGTACTCATCGCTGAAGGCCTTGAGATCGACGTTGATGCCGTCCAGCCAGTCGGCGGTGAAATCGATCGCCTCGCGCGTCAGGTAGCCGTTTGAGACGAACACGTTGGCGAGCCCCTGCGCTTTGGCGACCCCGCCGCACTCCTGGGCCAGTTCCATGAAGACCGTCGGCTCGGTGTACGTGTATGCGACGCTCCTGCACCCGGTCCGAACCGCGGCTTCCACGATCTGCTCGGGCGCAAGCAGCTCCCCTTCGACCCGTCCGGTCATCAGGGCCGCCTGGCTGATCTGCCAGTTCTGACAGAACTCGCAGCGGAAATTGCAGCCGACCGCGGCGATGGAAAAACTCCGACTGCCCGGCAGGAAATGGAACAGCGGCTTCTTCTCAATGGGATCAGGATTGCCCGCCACGATCTTGCCGTAGTTGAGCGAATAGAGCTTGCCATCCACGTTCTTCCGCACCGCGCAATGCCCCAACTTCCCCTCGGCGATGCGGCAGTCGAAGCCGCACAGCCGGCAGTGGACCCGCCTGCCTTCGAGCGGCTCCCACAACACAGCGGGTTTCAGGGATTCTGTCGGTTTCATCGGTGCACTCCGGATTCCTGCTCGTCACCGGCAACGCTTGCTTGCCGAGGTCCCCAATTGTAAGCGGCGGGCGGGAAATAGCAAACTCAGAATGGCGGATGGATCCACTCTCGGGACGGACGAGGCACGCCCCATCCGGCCGCATCACCGTGGATCTCCTCTACAGTCCGTAGCTGCGGGCGATCAGCTTGATCGGGTGCGTCGTGTTCGTCGGGGCAATGTGCTCAATCTGCATCTTGCAGGCCGCGCACTCCGTCAGGACGTTGTGTGTCGGAGCTTTCTTCAGGGCGGTCTTGAGACTCTCGGAAATGCCGGTGGCCAGTTCGTAGTTCTTCTGCTGCATGCCGAACGTGCCGGATAGGCCGCAGCAACCCGCCTGAAGGTCCATGACGTCGATCTTGAAGTGCTCCTGCAAAAGCCGCAAAGTCACGGTTTCGTCGCCGACCGCGCACAAGTGGCACGGCAGGTGATAGACGAACTTCTCCCCGGCGCCGTTCGCGACGGGCTTGAGTTTGCCCCGGGCACGCAGGGCCGCCAGATAGTTCATCAGTTCGAACGTGTTGGCCGCGACGAGCGATGCGTCCGCGCCTGCGACATAGTGGCGCATCTCCTCCCTCAGGCACAGGGCCGCGCTGGGCTCGGAACAGATGACCTTGTAGCCATCGCGGACCGCCTGCGCCAGGTGCTTGACGTTGTAGGCGAGATCGCGGCGGGCCAGATGCACGTCGCCGTAGACGATGGCCGGCAGAGGCGATGGACGCTGGTCCGGCAGGACGACCTCGACCTCGTTGTGCCGGAGGACGTCCAGGACCGCGAAACCCAGTTCGTGGTCGTTGAAATTGGCGTAGGTGTCGACGAAGTACGCGACCTTGTCCACAGGATTCGCCAGCGGACCACAGTTTGCCAGATACTTGCCGCCGGCCTTGAGGAACGAGCCCCTGGCGAACCGCGGCATGCTCCGCCGCCTGTCGATCCCGGTGGCCTGCTCCAGCAGCCACTTCGAAATCGGCAGGCCCATGAAGACGTTCGACAACGGGCTGAACAGACTGCCCATCCGGCTGAGATAGCGGTTGCGGCTCAGGAGAAACTCGGTCCGGCGGAGCCCCTTGCGGCGCACGTATTCGGCGCGGGCCGCGGTCATCAGCATGGAGATGTTGGTCCCCGAGGGGCACTGGCGCTCGCACATCTTGCAGTTGACGCACAGATCAAGGAACTTGCGGAACTCGGGCGACTCGAAGTCCCTTTCTTCGAGCTGACCGGTCGCCCAGTAGTGCAACAGGTTGGCCTTGGCGCGGGAGCTGCCCAGCTCTTCGCCGGTGGCGCGGAACACCGGACACATTCGCAAAGAGGGTTCACGACCCAGGCACAGGCCACAGCCGTAGCACTGTTCGAATTCCAGTTCCAGCTCGTTGGCGTTGAAGAGCATCTCGGACCGCGCCCGTTCCGGCCGGACGGGACGCTCCCGCCGAAGGCTCTTGAACATGATTTCGGGGTCTTCGTTGAGGATCTTGCCGGGATTCATCAGGCCGGCAGGATCGAAGATGGCTTTGACCTTCTTCAGAACGTCGTAATACTGGTCGCCGTACTGCCGGCGGACGTATCCCGCGCGAATCAGACCCACTGCATGCTCGCCGCTGATGGAGCCGCCCAGGGACCAGGCCAGCGTGAAAACCTCCTCTGCGATGGCCTTCATCTTGTCCCGATCGCGCGGATCGCCCAGGTCGAGATATGGGCGCAAGTGCAGTTCGCCGTCGCCGGCGTGGCCGAAGAAGCACATCCCGATTTCGTGCTTCTTCTGGATCTTCTCAAGCCCGGCGATATAGTCGCCCAGACGACGGTAGTCGACGCTGACGTCCTCCATGAACTCCGCAGGGTGCTTTCGGCTTCGCTTGCGGTACAGCAGCGGTCCGGCGTCCTTACGGGATTTCCACACGCGGGCCTGAGCCTTGGGATCGGTGATGATCGTCCGGGCCCCGGCCCCCTTCCCGACCGCCGAATCGGTCGCTTGGATCTTCGCGCGGACCTCGTCCAGCGAGGCGCCGACGTGTTCGATCAGCAGCACCGCCGCAGCGCCGGCCGGGAGAATATCCCGATATTGGGGAAGCTGATCGATCGCCAGGTTGACCAGCGAGCGATCCATCAGTTCGCAGGCGACGGGGTTGGTGTCAACAATCGTGGGCACAACTTTCGCCATGCTGTCGAAGGAGTCGAACTCCAGTTGGAGCAGCCCTTTGACCGCCGGCAAAGGCACCGTCCGGAGCGTAACGCTCGTGAAGATCGCCAGCGTGCCCTCGGACCCGACGAGCAGCCGAGCCAGATCGATCAGGTTCCCTTGGCAAACGCCCGCGATGTGATAGCCGGTGCGGTTACGTTTCGTGGGAGGCTGGGCCTTGTCGATGATCGCCTGGTTGGTCGTCAGGAGCGTCCAGCACTCTTTCGCGACGGACTGCCCCTTGCCGGCGAGCGTCTGGGGATCGACCCCATTGCGGAACTCGACGATCGTGCCGTCCGGCAGGACCGCCTCGACGGCTTCGACGTAGGCAGAGGTGTGGCCGTACTGAAGCGAATGGGCGCCCGTGGCGTTGTTGCCCACGACCCCGCCGATCGTGGCGCGGTTGGCGCTGGAAGGATCGGGTCCGATCTTGCGACGGGATTCGGCCAGCCGCTTGTTCAGATCGTCGAGCACGACGCCGGGCTCACAGGTGACCAGTTCGCCGTCGATTCGTGTGATCTGCTTCATGTAGCGGGTCATGTCCAACACGATCCCGCTGCACAACGACTCCCCGGCCACACCGCTGCCGGCCCCTCGCGGCGCCACGGCAAGCCCCTCGCCGCGCGCATATTGCACGACAGAGACGACGTCGCGGACGTCCTGCGGTGCGACGACGCATTGCGGCAGGATGCGATAGCTGCTCGAATCCGTGCTGTACGCGACCCGGTGGATGATGTCCGAGAAGACATCGCCGCGAACGACTTTCGCCAGCTCCGCGGCGACCTGCGATGGCTCTCTCTGCGTCATAGCCCCTTGCGCTCGCTACTGGAAATCCCTGGGCAGGAACTGCGACGAGCCGACGGCCCCGCTCATACGCAGAACTGCCAGATCGTCTTCTCCGACCTGGCCGTTGATGAACTGCTGGACCACCGGATGGGGGTGGTTACGGATGTGGTCGGCGTTTCCGTCGGCGACGATCTTCCCGTTGTGGAGCATGATGATGCGATTGGCCACCTTGTACGCGCTCTTCATGTCGTGGGTGACGACGACGGTCGTAACCCCCAGCTCCCGCTTGAGTTTGAGAATCAACTCGTTGATGATGTCCGAACGGATGGGATCCAGACCCGTTGTCGGCTCGTCGTAGAGGAGCACCTCCGGATTGAGGGCGATCGCCCGGGCGAGGGCGGCCCGTTTTCGCTGGCCGCCGGACAGTCTGGCCGGGAAGTAGTTCTGAAAACCGTCCAAGCCCACCATCGCCAGCTTCATCTTGACGACTTCATCAACCTCCCGCCAGTTGCGGATCTTCACGTGCTGGCGGATCGGGAACATGATGTTCTCGGCGACCGTCATGCTGTCGAACAGGGCGCCTTCCTGGAAGAGGTACCCAAACTGCGTGCGAATCTCGTTCAGATTCCGCTCGCTCAGGTTGTCCACCCGTCGGCCTTTGAAGTAGACCTCGCCCTCCGTGGGCCTCTGCAAGACGATGAAGTGCTTGATCAGAACGGTCTTGCCGCAGCCGCTGGGACCAATGATGACCGTGGTCTTGCCCTTCTCGACAGACAGGCTGATGTTGTCCAGCACCAGCTTGCGCCCGAATCTCTTTGAGAGGTTGCGCACCTCGATGATCGGCTCGGCATGATCGGTCGTGCGATGTTCAGGATTGCCATCCGTCGTCTTTTCCAATGCGACCACTCCCAGACGGTGAAGATTCGATCCCGGGCAGCTCCCGGCCTCAGGTTACGATGCTCTTGACGGGCCAGAAGATCATGTAGATGCTCTTGAAGATCACGGCCAGCGCGAAATCCAGGGCGAGAATGGAGATGAAACTGGCAACGAAAGCCTCCGTACACGCCTGCCCGACGCCGTGAGCTCCCTCCCGGCAATTGAACCCCTTGTAACAACTGATCACGGCGATGGCGCCGCCGAAGAAGAATGCCTTCACCACGCCGATCGACACATCCCACAGGGCCACCGCCGAGGCGCTGAACGTCCAGTAGGCCCGGCTGTTGATGCCGAACTGCAGAAAGCTCACCAAAGCCCCTCCGACCACGCCCATCATGTCGGCGAAGATCGTCAGCACAGGAGTCAGCAGCAGACACGCCAGCAGTCGCGGCGCAACCAGGTAACGAACCGGATCGGTCCCCATGCTGCGAACCGCGTCGATCTGCTCGGTCACGTTCATCGTGCCCAGCTCCGCGGTGAGAGCCCCGCCGATGCGCCCGGCCAACATCACGGCCGCCAGCACCGGCCCCAGTTCTTTGACCACGGAGATGTTGATGAGCACGCCCAGGTGCTCCTCCAACCCCATCCCCGCGAGTTGATCGTACGCCTGGACCGCCAGCGTCATGCCGACGAACGCGCCGGTAATCATGATCACGGGCACACTGTGCACGCCGATGATGAACATCTGCGTCCAGATCAGAGGGAACGTGGATCTGCGGGCGCAGCCCCTGAGAGAGGTAACCGCAGACCGCCAGGCAAACCGACCAAAGCGGCCGGCGTTGATCAAATCCTCGATGGCCTTGGCGCCGAGTGCTGCAATCATTGCAGACTTCCTATCCGTAACAGCGAACGGGTGTTATGCGCAGGCAAGCACAAGCCGCACAGCAGCATTGCTTTTAGCAGTCCAGTCATCGAATGTCAAGGACGCTACTGCTCTGATGGCTCGAAAACCCGCACGGTGTTCTTGCCGGAGTGCTTGGCGATATAGAGAGCCTGATCGGATCGGCTGGTGATGTCCTCGGGATTGGCATCGGCGCCATACTCTCCGACCCCGACGCTGATGGAGAGCGCGATCTGCTCGTGCTGCCACAACAGCGGCGCGTGGCTGACCGCGTCCACGATGCGGCCGCATACGATCCTGGCGGCATCGAGGCCGGTGCTGGGCAGGATGATGGCGAATTCGTCTCCGCCGTAGCGGGCGGCCAGATCGATCTGCCGGATGCACTCCTTGATCCGGTGGCTGATTTCGACGATCGCCCGGTCGCCGGCGCGATGGCCGTGGACGTCGTTGATTTGCTTGAGGTTGTCGATGTCGGCCATGATCAGGGAGATCGTGCCCCCGTGGCGGCGGGACCGCCACAACTCCCGCTCCAACGTCTCGTAGAAAGTCTTGTGATTCATCAGGCCGGTCAGACCGTCCGTGGTCGCCTGCCGCTGCATCTTCTCGAACAGCCGAATGTTGCCGATCGAAGCGCCGACGAGTTGGCCGAACAGCTCGATCAGAGCGATGTCCTCCCCCTGAAAATCCTCGACCTCGGTCTTGTCCGCCAGGTTCAAAACGCCCACCACTCTCTCGTGGCAGATCAAAGGCACGATCGCGCAGTTGCGGGTACTGTAGTTCTGTGCATAGGTCCGCTGGGACCGGCGAATGACCGGCTTGGTGTGCATATCGATGTTGCCGGTCAGGATCAGGCTCTTGCTCTTGACGGCCATCACCATGGGCGACGGCGGATTCTGGTTGAGCGACACAATCCGGTTGATCGGAAACGGATGGTTGTGGCGAACCAAGTGCAGGATCCGGTTGGTCTCATCCAGGGCGTAGAGGGACGCGAAACGCGAGCCGACGACAACCGGAATCCGATTGACGCAGACGTCGGCGATGCGATCTATATCCAGGCAGTTGATCTCCCGGGCCAGCGGCGTCACCTGCTCCAGAAGCGAGGCTTTGGGCGGCGGATCCGCAGAGTTGTCATCGGTTCTCTTGTTGCGGGCCATCATCGTATCAGACATCAGTCCGGTAAACTGGGATTCGGCATATACGGTTTCGACCGTGTCTCTATCGGCGATTCGTGGGAGCCGGTTCTGAAAAAGTCGGCGGATCTTCCGCCCGTAGAAACCACCCCGCGTCGCCGCGCCTCCCGGCAGCCACCGGAGCAAGTACCGCTTATAGGTCCTTGTCTGCCAAGGACTTGTCACGCTGTCCAGCTTTGTCACCCAAGCCCCGATAAAGATCGCGAATTTTTTGAGCAACCACGAGAAAAACCAGTTGACACAGGCAGCGTCGCATTTTACATTTTATAAAATGTAAAATGGCTTTCGCCGTTGGAGCTGTCTATGGTGGTCTTGTCACGCGGAACACGGAGGTTGGCAGGAATCATTGCTGTTCCAATAGGTCGGGTTGTGGTTGGACGTCGGAATCCGTAGCCGAGCATTGGAGTGGGAGATTGCATGGTTTGTCCCGATCGAGATTCGCGTCACCCTTGTCGGCTCCAGCATCCCGCGCGATCGCGTCGGGGGGATGGGCTGGCCCTCCCCTGCGTTGGAGATTCGCTGCGGCTCTCACTGTCTCGCACGAGGTCCCGCCGGGGCCGGTGCACGGTTGGCAAGCAGATTGATGTCACGGTATCGATGGACTGAGTACCACTGGATGAACTGGCAAGAACACAGTACCGGATTGAGGGTGCCCGCAAAACGCTATCGCATCGGCGAACTCGTTCGCCACAGTCCCTTCTCTCGCCAGACGATTCACAACTACACCGTCATGGGCCTGATCCGCGAGGTGGAGTGGACTGAGGGCGGACACCGTCTGTACGACGAGTCGGTGTTCGAACAGTTGTCGCGAATCGTCGAGTTGAGAAAGACCAAGAGTCTGACCGAAATCCGCCGCCTCCTCAGGGAAGAAGAGCTGGCGGCCCGCCCGATGGGCTTTGCCGGTCAGCCGTCTCAGACAACCAACGCCTGACTCAGACAGTGACATGACATATCGATGGCCGGCATGACGCCGGTGGATATGGATAGGAAACTCGCCTTCAGGGCGATTCACAGAAGACCGAAAGGATCAAGGATGATGCATACGGCTTCGTTTCTGCAGGGTGGTTCGTCCCGCTTTGCCCCTGTCTTACACTTCTCTTCGACTGCCTTCCCTTTGCCGTCGCGGCTCCTGATTCCTGGGTCCGTGGCCGGACATCTTCTTGTCTTGGCCACGCAGCCTTCTCTGTCGTGACAACCGCCAACACCGTTTGAGGGAATGCAAATGGATTTGCTGTCGCTCATTCCGGACAACATCGCCGAAGTCCTTACAGGAATCCTGCGGTTTACCGAGCTGCGCCGCCGCCTGCTGCACGCCAATATCCATGGGGTGGATGTTCCCGGGTTCGTTCCCCAAGACGTGCCCGTGCGGGAATTCGCCGAGGTGCTGAACGACGCTCTGGCCGAGCATCTCCGCAACCGTCGTCTTTTGTTCCGCGATACGGCGAACATCACGTTCGGTCCCAACAGCTCCACCCGGATCCGGCCGGTAGTCGACGAGCACGCCTTCGCTCTGCTCCGCAAGAACCGGGACGAGTACATGGAACTCCAGGTCAGCAAACTCCTGGAGAATGCGTTGAACCGCAAGGTGGCAATGGAATTGCTGACTCAGAAGTGCGGGGTGTGCCCCAGCACTCTGGAGTGGAACGTGGACATGACCCTCGCCGGCGACAGTCCGGTCGAGAGTTCGTCCACGCATTTCGACAAAGCCGAGTAACACGGAGGAGTTCGCGGCAGAGTATGGAGAATCAAGCGATCAACCTGCAGCAGTTGCCGGGCATGGGCCGCCCTGCGGCTACGGTCCTGGCGATCACCAGCGGCAAAGGCGGCGTCGGCAAGACGAATATCGCAGCCAATCTGGCCGTCTGCCTGGCCAACCAGAACAAACGGGTGCTGCTGCTCGACGCGGACTTGTCGCTGGGCAACCTCGATCTGGTGATGGACATCCGCAGCAAATACAACATCTCGCACGTGATTAGCGGACACAAGCGGATGGACGAGATCATCCAGCCGGGCCCCAAAGGATTGCGGGTCATCTGCGGCGCCTCCGGGC
>JAAYVJ010000408.1 GCA_012517265.1 Planctomycetota bacterium
CCGGCAACCCCTCTTGGCACGACCCCAAGGCGCAGAGCACGTCGGCAGCCATGAATCGCACGTCGGGACACGGATCGTCCAGGAGCTTCTTGATCGCATCGGTCGCGGGGGCGGCCTCCTTGCCCAGCGAGGCGAAGTAGACGAGCGACCAGTACCGCACCGCGCTGTCGGGGTCGGCCAGGGATTCGGTCATGATCGGCAGGATTCTGGCGTCCGAGCCCACCAGCTCCGCCGTATCCAGAATGGTCGAAGGCGAGAACTTGGCCGGATTGCGGGCCATCTCGTACGGCGTGGAGCCGGCGGCCCGGATGAGCATCTCCGCCTCCGGCAGCAATCCGGTGTCCTTCGTATCGAGCATCCAGTCCCGCAGGCGCTTTCGCATCTGCGAGAGCGTCTCGGCATGCTCGGCCGCACCGGCCAGGTTGCGGACCTCGTTCGGATCGACCCACGTGTCGTACAGCTCCTCCGGCGGCTTGGTCGGCTGCCAGAACAGTTTCTCCATCCCGGCCAGCCCGCCCGCGGCGGCGACACTGCGCAGCTCCTGCATGATCTCGGCCTGATCGCAGTAGTCGCTCGGCTGCACGTACGGCAGGTGCGGCAGAAAGTTGCGGATGTACTTGTATCGCTTGTCCCGCACGCAGCGAGACATCTCGTAGGCCTCGTCGACCCGGCCGGCGGCGCCGACGATGTAGTCTCGCGAGGACGTCGCGCGCCCCAGGAACGGCTGGCCCTGCATGGTCGGTGGAATCGACTGCCCCGCCAAAGACAGCACCGTGGGCGCGAAGTCGACGAAACTGACGAGCTGGTCGCTCCGGCCGCCCGGCGCCAGAGGCGCCATGCCCTGATGCGGCGCAGGCACGCGGACCAGCAGCGGAACGCGAAGGCCGGAATCGTACAGGCTCCTCTTGAAGCGAGGCGTCCCCATCCCGTGGTCGGAAAAGAAGAACACGATCGTGTTCTCCGAGACCGCGTCGATCTCCAGGTCGCGGAGGATGTCGCCGACCTGCTTGTCCATGATCGTGATCAGGTCGTAATAGCGGGCCCACATCTTGCGGACCATCGGCGTGTCGGGATAGTACGGCGGCAGGAGCATCTTCCTGGGGTCGTGACGCTCCTCGGGCTTGAGCTTCGAGCCGCACCTGGCTTCGAATTCCTCGTCGGAACCGTTGATCTGGCTCTGGTGCGTCGTCATGAGATTGAAGACGCTGAAGAACGGCTGGCCGATCGGGCGGTTGCGCCAGTGGGCCTTCTCGCTCGAATCGTCCCAGATCGTCGGGTCCTTGAAATTGTAGTCTTCCTTGGAGTTGTTCGAGCAGTAGTAGCCCGCGGCCCGCAGGAGCTTGGGGAACGGCTCGATCTGCCGGGGGATCGCGATCTGCGAACGAAGGTGCTGGGTCCCCAGCGAGGTCGCGTAGAGCCCGGTGACCAGGCACGACCGCGAAGGCGAGCAGACCGGCGCCGTCGCGTAGGCGTTCGTGTAACGGATCGAGCGGCCCGCGAGCCGGTCGAGGTTGGGCGTGATCGCCAGCGGGTCGCCGTAGCAGCCCAGACAGGGACTGATGTCCTCGCAGGTGATCCACAGGATGTTGGGCTTCTGCGGATAGTAGCTCTGCGTCACAGACGCAGGCGGAACGGGATTGGGCATGCCGCATCCGGCCAGAGCCGCACCCGCGGCGCAGAGGCCCGCGGTTTTCAAGAAGTCACGACGTGTGCGAATGTGCGAATCCATTGTGTCACTCCATAGGTGGACTTCGGCAAAACGGCCGTTCGACCTACCTTAAGAGGGGAAAACCGTTCTGCGGTTTTCCCCTCTTAAGCCAGAGGTTCAGGCAGAAACGCCGGGCAAGCCGATTCTTCAAGGAAATCGTGAAACAGATTTCCTTGAAGAATACAGGTCGAATGGCCATTTTGCCGAAGTCCAATCGATAAATCAAACACTCAATCGACCCATCCTCCGTGGTCGCATCCATCACTGGTTTGCCTCGACGACCTTCGCGTCCCGAATGCTGCGGACCGGCTTGCCCCCGCGGGCGATCAGTGCGGCCGTCATCACGTAGTCGCCCGGCTCCGAGGGCACGGGCAACGCGCAGGACAAGTCCTTGCTGCCCAGGCCCTCTATCGTACAGGGAATGTCGCGGGAGACAACCGTCTTGCCGTTCTTCGCCAGGGTAACCCGCATCGTCCCCCGCCAGGCGTCGTACAAATCATTGATCGCGATCGCCTTGATCCCGACCTCCCGCCCGGCCGGCAGGTCCTGGCCCCAATAGTCCAGCATGATCCCGACCGGCGAGAACGCGTCGCGGAGGTGCTTCTCGAACAGCGGCTCGAACTTGAGCTTCTCCATGTTGATGAAATGATCGCTCGTCGCGCCGCCTTCGGGCCGGGGCTTGTCGCCGGAGCGAGAGTAGCCCAGGCCGCAGAAGTGCAGCACGCCCGCGCAGGCGCGGTGCGCCCGCCAGAACTCGGTCTTGGCCGCGAGGTACTTGGCGTACAGCTCGCGACGCTGCTCGGTCGTCGAGTTCGGGCCCAGCAGCTTCTCATAGACCGGGCCGGTCAGGCAGGTGGTCGTGCCGTCGCGGTTGAGCCACAGCCAGGCATACTCATTGATGATGATGGGCAGTTTGAGCTTTCGCTGGGCCGCGTTCAGCGAAAGCACGCCGGAGACGTTCGCCATGTCCGCCAGGGTCTTGACCTTCGACTCGCCCCAGGAGGGATTGAAGAGGTTGATCATCAGGTACGGATGCGCCTCGACGCAGTCGGCCTCGCTCTGCGGTTCGGCCCAGCCGTTGTCCCACGGCCGATTCGAGAGGTCCATGTGTCGCACTGTGTTGAGGGCCTTGCCGGTCTCGGCCGTGTTGCTCTCGTTCTGCGCGTCCCAGATCACAACGCACGGATGATTCCAACGCTCCCGCATCCACTCGACGTACTCCGGCGCGATCTTCTCGGCCTGGACCTTCTCCGGGTCCTCGCTCAACGTCCAGATCGGGAACTCGTCCTGGATCAGGAAGCCCTCCTCGTCCGCGATGTCGTACCAGATCTCCGGCGGGAACCCGATGCAGTAGCGGATCGAGTTCCAGTGCATGCTCTTGAACTTCTGGTGGAGCCGACGGACCCAGGACTCCCGCCAGGGCCGATCGCCGCGTTCGGCGTCCTCGAAGAACCGGTACGCGCAGACGTTTGTGCCCCGCATGAAGTAGGGTTTGCCATTGAGGACCGCCCGGCCGCTCTCGCGGTCGAACCGGAAGGACCGCATGCCGAACCGCGTCTCCGCAGAGTCGGCCCCCGTGCTGAGCTTGAGCTTGTAGAGAAACGGGGCCTCGGGGCTCCACAGCCGGCACGACTTCAACGGGACCACGATGTCCACCTTCGTGACGCC
>JAAYVJ010000409.1 GCA_012517265.1 Planctomycetota bacterium
CATCGACGCAGGCGTCAAGATCGAGGAGGTCGCCTGCTCCAGCCACGCGATCAAGAAGGACACCGACGGCTCGGAAAAAGTCCGCGTGAAGCTCAGCGAGTTCGACAGCATCCCGAACAAGGACTTCGTCCTGCGGTTCAAGGTGGCCGGGGACACGGTCAAGTCCGCCCTCGTGACGCATCGCGACCAGCGGGGCGGATTCTTCACACTCATGCTCTATCCGCCGGAGGATTTGAAGCAGCTCAAGCGAGCCCCGATGGAGATGGTCTTCGTCCTGGACTGCTCCGGCTCCATGAACGGCGAGCCCATCGCCAAGGCCAAGGACGCCGTCAAGCGGGCCCTGCGAAAGCTCGAGCCCGACGACACGTTCCAGGTCATCCAGTTCTCGATGAGTTCGTCGAAGTTCGGGCGCGATCCCGTCCCGGCGACGCCCGACAATATCCGCCGGGCCCTCGCGTATGTGGACGACCTGCGCGGCGAGGGCGGCACGATGATGATCGAAGGCATCAAGGCGGCCCTCGATTTCCCGCACGACCCGCGCCGCCTCCGGCTGGTCTCGTTCATGACCGACGGCTACATCGGCAACGAGACCGAGATCCTCGGCGAGATCCACCAGCGGCTGGGCTCGGCCCGGATCTTCAGCTTCGGCGTCGGCTCGTCCGTCAACCGCTACCTGCTCGACCGCATGGCCAAGCTGGGCAAAGGCGCCGTCGCCTACCTCGGACCCGGCGACAGCGGCGCCCAGGTCGTGGACCAGTTCTACGATAGCATCAGCCACCCGGCGTTGACCGACGTGCACATCGACTGGGGCGACCTTGACGTCACGGACGTCTACCCCCGCCGGATCCCGGACCTCTTCGTCGGCCGCCCGATCGTCGTGACCGGCCGCTTCAAAGGCCAGAAGGCCACCGCAATCCGAATCGCCGGCCGCGTGGGCGAGGGCGAAAAGGAAATCCGCATCCCGGTGAAATTCGACAATCGGGCCACCCATCCCGGCATCGCCTGCGTCTGGGCCCGCAAGTGGATCGAGGACCTCGCGAGCCAGGCCACGTACAACGCCAGCTCGAACTTGCCGGCCGAGATCAAGCAGACGGCCCTGGAGTACGGCCTGATGAGCGCGTACACCGCCTTCATCGCGGTCGACTCCACGCAGATCACGCAAGGCGATCACGGCGTGACCGTCGCAGTCCCCGTCCCGGTCCCCGAAGGCGTCCGCTACGACACGACCGTGCAGGATTGAGGAGGAAAGACTTAACCGCGGAGGGTGCCGAGGGCCGCAGAGACAGGGTTGGAAGGGAGAAGAAGATGGCGACGATGAGGAGGTTGCGAGGGATTATGAGAGTCGAGGTCGTGGTGGTGGCGCTGGTGGCGATGCTGATCCTGGCGATGATTCCGCCGGCATCGCGACGCGTCAGGTCCGGCGCCTCGCGAGAGGTCTGCCGGGCCCATCTGGCGGAGATTGGCAGGGCCATGCTCCTCTACGCCAACGATCACCAAGGCAGACTCCCGCAGCCGGGCGGCCGTAATGCCACGTGGGGCAGGGTGTACCGTTGGGACGCGCCCGCTCGGTACCTCGCATTTGGCGGCGCCGCTGACGGTAGCGGGGGAAAGGCGTCGATTACCTCGGCCTTCTATCTGCTTGTCAAATATGGCGAACTCCATCCGAAGGACTGCATCTGCCCCGGCGACGTTGGGAGCATGGAGTTCAAGCTGTCGGATCTGCCCGGATTCCCGGAGGACTTTCAGCTTACCGACGCCTGGGACTTCGGGCCCGATGCGCCCAGGCATTGCAGCTACGCGTACCAGGTGCCGTTCGGCGCGGCCAGGCTGGTGGCCGAGAGCGACCCGCGTCTGCCGATTGCGGGCGACCGAAGCCCCTGGTTTCTCGGGCCGGCCGGCGAGCCCGGACCCTTTGCGCTCTTCAAGCCGGATCCCATCGGGACACGAGAACCGAGCGAAGCCGCCATGCGGGGAAACTCCCCTTCGCACGGACGAGAAGGACAAAGCGTGCTCTTCGTCGACGGGCACGTTTCGTTCGAGAACCGAACCGATTGTGGTCTCGATCGGGACAACATCTACACGATAGCAACCCTCGATCGGGGAGGTTCGCCCATCGGCGTTTTGCCCACCCGCGTCAACTATTGGCCGGCACACAGCAAGGACTCAGTCCTGATCCATGACCCCGTGGCATTCGCCGATGCGCCGCCCGCTCAGGCGAAGATTGTCGACTCGAAGGATCTCAAGGAAACGGTCGTGGTCGCGACGCTGGACTGCCCGCTGCCGGAGCATAAGAACGCGATCTGGTGCTCGACGTTCCAGATGGCCTGGGACAAGTTCAAGGACGACCTCGTCGGCGAACCGATCAGATTACCCGGAGCCGAGGACCTCGCAGATCGCCTGAATCGGGGGGCATTCCCGACAGCGGACATCGAGCCGCGGTCCTACTATGCCAACGCCGGCTTCGTGAAAGACGGCATCATCGAACAGATCCAGAAAGACATGGCCAGCCGCTTCCCCGGCGAGGATGCAGCCACCTTCGACCCCAGATACACCGAACTGCCTCAGGTCGCTCTGACCTACGCCTATCTCAATGTGAACGTCGGCTTCGCGTACCCCTACTATGTGAACGATCGTCCCTTCGCTTTCACCGGTTCGCAGGGCCGGAAGGCCGACGTCACCTCGTTCTCCACGTCGGCGCCCTACGTCAACAACACGATGGTCCGCGGACAGGTCGACATCCTCCACTATGAGTTCGGCGACACGCCCGACGGCGACGAGTTCATCGTCGATCTCTCCATCCACACGAAGCCCTACCAGATCATCCTGGCGCGCATGCCGAAGAGCGCCACTCTCGGCGAGACCCGCCGGGCCCTCCAGGAGAGAATCGCCAGGTTCAAAGACGATCCGGACTACGCGGCCCTTTCCAAGCTCCGTCCGATCGACAGTCTGACTGTGCCCGATGTCCTGTACAAACTGACGCATCGTTTCAACCAACTGCTGGGCAAGCCCTTCGGCAATGAGCGGTGGAGAGACTTCTATCTTTTTGAGGCATTCCAACGGATCGATTTCAGCCTGAGCCGCACGGGCGTCGTCCTCAAATCCGTGGCGATAGGGGGCGGCACCGCAAGCCGGTCGCCGCAGCAGTTGGCCAAGCCCCGGCATCTGCGGTTCGACAAGCCGTTCCTGATCTGCGTCAAGAAACGCGAGCCGGACGCGACGCCGTTCTTCCTCATGTGGGTCGACAACGCCGAGCTGATGCAGCCCGCTGTGGAGAAGAAGTGACTCGTGATCCATGACTTGGGAGGGATACGTACCTTGCCGATGGCTCTCGATGCACAAGAGCCATCGGCAAAGCAGATGCAGTTGTCTGTTTCTATCGGTCCGCCTTGATCTGACTGCCTGCGTGCTTGTGGCCGGAGCGGACGTCGCGGATCGCCGGGCCGTGATGCTGGCCGCCGCCGTGCTGCTGGCGCAGCAGGTCTCGCTTCTGGTAGCATTGCTCCTTGAAGACCGCGATCTCCGAGGCGAGGTTGGCGCTGGCGGAGTCGCCGAAAAAGGCGTGGATGATCGGGAACACCAGGTCCGGCTTC
>JAAYVJ010000410.1 GCA_012517265.1 Planctomycetota bacterium
AAAAAAACTGTCGCGGCGCCGCGGAGAATTCGCATGGATTCCGCTACAACGGGTCCCGGACGTCAGAACGCAAAGATCACGCCGGCCTGGAGCTGGGCCTGCCAGAGGGTGTCGCTGTCGATCTCGATCGTGAGGGACCCGCCCTCGCTTTCGATGAGCGTGTCGCCGCCGCCCAGGAATGTGAAGAGGCCCCGGCCGGCCAGGTACAGGCCGAAGTTCTCGGTCGGGAAGAACCGCACGCCGCCCCCGATGCCGAGGGAGAGACGCGTGAGCGAATCGGAGTCGGGGGCGTCGGGGTCGATCCGCGTGGCGCCGACCGTCGCGACGACGAACGGCTGCCACGACTCGTCCGTCAGAAGGATATACGTGCCGCCGAGATGGTAATAGTCGATGTCGAGGTCGACGAGCGAGGGGCCGCCGAACAGACCTTCGTCGGATTGCAGCTCGGTCTCCTGGCGGCTCAGGAAGAATTCGATCTGCTTGTTCTCGCTGACGCGGACGTCGACCATCCCGCCGTAACAGGCCGCGTCGTCGATGTCGAAATCTTCGCCCGTGTCGGCGTCCTTGAGCCCGCCGCTGAAGCTGTAGCCATAGAACGGCGTGAGCTCGACGCCCTTCAGTTCCTGCGCCCTCGCCGCCGAGCCCAGCCCGATCACGGCACACGCCGCCAGCACGATCCATCGTCCGCTCATGCGTCCCCCCTTTCGATGAAGCTTCTCCACGCAACCGTCACGGCAGCGCCCCCGCGGGCAAGTCGTCGTCCAGAAGCTTGCGGGCCGGACTGTCCGCCGTCAGGCGGTAATCCCGGGCCTTTGTATCGACGAATCTCGGATCCGCGACGATCGAGTGTGAGTCGAAGCCCCGCTGTCGCGAGAACTGCTCGAATTCCGCGGGTCCGACGGCCGTCTGGCCCCAGAGCCAGATCGCGCCCGCCGGTTGGTGCCAGCAATTATAGTCCATCGTCAAGCTGCTCGTCCAATCGCGGCCGTGCAGCCGAAGCAGGCTGTCCGTCGCATGGCTGAAGATGTTGTACCGCACGACGACGCCCGACGTGGCGGCACTGTTGTCGTAGAACATCAGGTGACGCCCGTTGCGGTCCGGCCGCTGGCGGTGTCCCCAGCCGAACCCCGCGTCCACGCACGTATTGTGCTCGAAGAGGATGTCGCTCGTCCGGCTGGTCACGTTGCGGTTCCAGTACTCGAACGAGTACTCGCAGTTCCAGATCACATTGCGGCGGTAGACGATGTGCTCCTGCACGTTTGTGCCGTCGCCCTGGTTGGTCAGCGCCGCGTCGTAGATCTCCCACAGCCGGCAATCCTCGACGACGCAATCCCGCGCGCCCGACCAGAACTCGACGCCGTTGCCGTAGCGAACCGGCGCGCCGTCGGAACGCGTCATCTGGTGCCCGCCGCCGATGAAGGACAGATCGCAGTCGCGAACGACGATCCCCCGCACGGACGAGCCGCCGACGCCGTGGGCGGCCCCGTACCGCAGGGCAAGGCCCTCGTACGTGACGTAGCTCCGATTCGACTGGTCGATGATGTGCCGCTTGAGGGCAAGCTCGATGCTGCGATGTCCCTCGGCCGGGTTGCCCTCCGAGCGGAGCGTCACCTTCCTGGCCTGGGCGTCGTAGAAATAGTCGCCCGCCTGCTTCAGATCCGCCGGGCTCCATTTCTTTACGCCGGTGTCCGCGCCTTCGTCGAAGATGATATTGCCGACGTCGACACTCAGCGCCCCGCCGCCGGCCGTGGCCCAGATGTCGTCGCCCACACAAGTCCAATCCGCAGGCGAATTCGCCGCCACGGACCCCAGCAGCGCAGGCTTGGCCCCTTCGCCATAACCTCCGTACGTCACTGGCGTCCCGGCGGCGCCGCTCTGCGGCTTGAGCGACCCTCGCCAAATCTGCCCGCATCGAAACAGCACAGAATCCCCCGGCCCTAGCTTGGCCGTGTTGACCTTCTCCAACGATTGCCACGCGGTCCCAGGCGTCGCGCCGTCGGCCGCATCGCTGCCCGCCACCGCATCGACATAGTAAGTCTGGGCCGCCCCCGCCGCCGTCGCCAGCCCCATCACCCCCAGACACGCAACACACAAGAGCCGCTGCATTCATACCCCTTTCAGACACGCACATTCCCGCCTGCCGTCGCGTCCACTGTATCGCAAGGCGAGGCAAGAGTAAAAGGCGGAAAGGCAAAAGAGACGAAGGCAGAAGGCTGTGGCTCGCGTCCCGAATGGACCCTTCCGCCCACGGTCTCCCGCCTGCGGCCTACGTCGGTCTCAATAATCCGCGGAGACGGATCCCCTCCGGCTGCCTTCGCCCAGGGAATCCCAGTCCTTCCCCGCCACGCCGCCGAAGGGGTCGGATGACTCCGACGTCCCGCCCCGCGAGGAGTACGGCTTCCCGGCTTTGCCGCCGATCTGGCGGACGATGATCTCCACCCGCTCCCCCGGCCGAAACGGCAGGCCCTTGAGCACAATCGATCCGTCCTCGGCGATCGCTCTTTTCAATCGGTAGTCTTGCATGGTGAATCTCGTCGTTCGCTATTGGTAATGCATGAAGCGAATCCGTCGCTTGTTGAAACACGTGACCCGTGCCGCGTCTGAGATTCCGTCCTCAGATCCCCGGCCTGGTCAATCTGCGGATAATCCTCGTGGGCCGCGACCCGGCACCCTTCCGGTATTATGGCAATGCTCGGCCTCCTTGTCTACGCCCGTCCGCCCTCCGCAGCCCCCGAAACCACGGGGCACAAGTTGCCAGTCACATGTCGCGGCCCTGCGAGATACGAGCGACAAGATACGTTCTTCCGGGGTGTTCAATGAACGATCACTCCTGTGTCTATCGCCTGTTCGTAACCATCCGACGGAGTACATGGAGGGATAGGTTGAATGTTCAGGCTTTGGTTCGGGGCTCTATTGGCGGCGTGGAGGAATCGCGATTACAGACCCGAGGGGTTTCAGTTGCGGGGGAGCAGTTCCTCGATGCGGCCGGCCGGGTGCGTGCTGATCCGCGTCAGGATGTCACGCAGGCAGGCGAACGG
>JAAYVJ010000411.1 GCA_012517265.1 Planctomycetota bacterium
CTCCGCGATTCGCGTGGCGCCGGTCAAGACGAAATACCCGCAGGGCGGCGAACGCCAGCTCATCCGCGCCGTGGCCAACAAGATTGTCCCGACCGGCGGCATCCCGCCCATGATCGGGGTGGTCGTCAGCAACGTCGCCACGGCGGCCGCGGTCGCCGATGCGGTGATCTGCAAACGGCCGCTCACCCACCGCGTGGTCACCGTCACCGGGTTGGGCATCGCCAGACCGGGCAACTACTACGTCCCGATCGGGACCCCCGTCCAGACGCTGATCGAACATTGCGGCGGCATGACGGCCGATGCGGTGAAAGTCGTCCTGGGCGGCCCGATGATGGGGATCGCCATCGCCGATCTGAGCACGCCCATCACCAAGACCGGCGGCGCACTGATGGTCCTGACCAAACAGCAGATCGGCACGGAGCGATTCGAGCAGCGGCAAAGCGCCTGCATCCGCTGCGGCCGATGCCTGCAGGCCTGCCCGGAGAACCTCAACCCGACGAAGATCGCCCACGCCGTGAAGAACAACCTCATGGACGTGGCCGAGAGTTACTATATGAGCGCCTGCATCGAGTGCGGGTGTTGCAGCTACATCTGCCCGGCCAACATCGATCTAAGCGGATTCATCAAGACCGGCAAGATTCTCCTGGCCCGTCAAAGAAAGAAGATGCCGAGCTGATCCAGGCCGCGTCATCACAGGGATATCGAGGATTCCATCGATGCCACAAGACATCACCGTCTCTTTCGCCCCTCACATCCGCCAGCCGCTCTCGACGCGGCGGGTTATGCTCGATGTGCTGATCGGGCTGATTCCTCTGGTCGTCGCAGCGGGCTTCTATTTCCGCGCCCGCGGCCTGATCCTCATCGGCGTCTGCGTCGTCTGGTGCATGGCGACCGAATGGGTCTGCAACCTGATCCGCAAGAAGCCCGGCTCGCTCTGGGACCTCAGCGCCGTCGTCACCGGCGTGATCCTGGCGCTGTCGCTGCCGCCAGCATTGCCCTTCTGGACGGCCGCGATCGGCTCGGTGATCGCCATCGGCGTGGCCAAGATGGCCTTCGGCGGACTCGGAGCCAACGTGTTCAATCCCGCCATGGTCGGCCGGGCCTTCCTGACCGCGTCCTTCGGCCTCTTGATGACCTCCTGGACCGTGCCGGCGACCATCGACGCCAGCCTGCCCAAGGTCGGTCCGGAGAACATCGTGGACGCCCGCACACAGGCGACTCCGCTGGGCTGGAGCAAGATCGCCATCAAGGACGGGGCCGGCGCCGATATCTACAGTGAGCGACAGTTCGTCTCGACAGTCACAGGCAACGTCCCCGGCTCGCTCGGTGAGACCAGCGTGATCGCCGCGCTCCTGGGCGGGGCTTACCTGCTGATCCGCCGGACGATCGACGTGCACATTCCCGCCGCCGTACTGCTGGCCGCGTTCGCCTTCGCCGGGATCGCGCACCTGGTCAATCCCGACGCCTACGTGCAGCCGTTCTACCATCTGACCAGCGGCGCGCTGCTGTTCGGCGCGTTCTTCATCGCGACCGACCCGGTGACCGCGCCGCTGACCCGCCGCGGGATGTGGCTCTTCGGCCTCGGCGTCGGCGCGATCACCCTGCTGATTCGCGTCGTCGGCAAGTATCCCGAAGGGTTCATGTTCGCCGTATTGGTGATGAACGGCCTGACGCCCCTGATCGACAAGTTGTTCCGGCGCGTGCCGGTGGGAGGGAAACCCCGTGTTGGATAACCTCAAGATCTTCGTACGGGAAAGCTGGCTGCTCGTTACGGCAGCCCTGCTTTGCGGACTCCTGTTGGCCGCGACGAACGCCGCACTGGGGCCGCGGATCGAGATGAACAAGACGCTCAAGCTGACCAACCTCGCGGCGGACCTGCTGCCGGAGGCCAAGAGCTTCGCCCCGCTCTCGGAGCCCATCGAGGTCAAGGGCCTCGACGGCAAGCCGGAGACCGCGGTGATCTTCAAGGCCATCGACGGCGACAAGCTGGTCGGCTGGGCCTTCAAGGTGACCGGATCCGGATTCGCCGACAAGATCGACCTGGTCGTCGGGGCCGATGCGTCATTCAGCAAGCTCACCGGTTACGATGTGGTCGCCAGCAGTGAGACGCCGGGGTTCGGCGACCAGATCAAGGACTCCTATTACCGCAGCCAGTTCGCCGGCGCCCCGGCCGGGAAGTTCAGCCTCGTCGGCACCGGCGCGGCCAGTCCGACGAACATCGATTCGACCATCGTGGCCATCAGCGGCGCGACGATCAGCAGCACGGCCGTCGTCCAGGCCATGAATCATTACCTGCCGCAACTGAAGGAACAACTCCAGCAGAAAGGGCTGATCGCACATGGCAGCAACCCCTGATGGAAAGAACGTCTATACGGAGGCCGTCGCCACGGGTTTGTGGCGGGAGATTCCGGTCTTTCGCATGCTCCTGGGCACGTGCCCGACCCTGGCGGTCACCGCGGCGGTCAAGCCGGCCCTGACGATGGGTCTGTGCGTGATCTTCGTCCTGGTATGCAGCAACATCATGGTCAGCCTGATGCGAAAGGGTCTGCGGCCGCACGTCCGCATCCTGCTGTTCACGCTGACCATCGCGACGTTCGTGACGATCGCGGACCTGTTCCTGCGGGCCTACCAGCCGGCGATGAGCCAGGCCCTGGGCCCGTATGTGCCGCTGATCATCGTCAATTGCGTCATCATCTGGCGGGCCGAGGCCTGTGCCAGCAAGAGCGGCGTTCTCCTGAGCATCGTGGACGGCCTGGCCATGGGGACGGGCTTCACCATCGCCTTGTGCACACTGGCAGTGATCCGCGAGATCCTCGGCACCGGCCGCCTGTTCGAGATCCAGGTGCTGCCCACAGCCTTCCCCGCCTGGGCCGCGATGGGCATGCCGGTGGGCGCGTTCCTGACGTTCGGGTTCGTGCTCGGATTCATCAACCTCATGAAACGCAAACGGGCGTAGGAGGC
>JAAYVJ010000412.1 GCA_012517265.1 Planctomycetota bacterium
CCGCATCGACGCCAGGCTCCTGACCATCCTGCGAATCGCGGTCTACGAGATCGCATACCATCCTGCGACGCCGGTCTATTCGGTCGTCGACGAAGCGGTCAGGGCGGCCGCCAAGTCCGGCGGCAAGAAACAGAGCGGATTTGTCAACGCGGTCCTGCGACAGATCGTCCGACACGTCGTCAACCGCCAGGCGGATCTCGCCCAGGCGAATCCGCAACGCACGCTCGTTCAGACGCCCCAGGCGGGCTGCGAGTTCGACACGGACTTCTTGCCCGATCCCGCGACGGACGCCGCGACGCATTTGAGCCTTCGCTTCTCGCTGCCCTCGTGGCTGGTCGCCGAGTGGCTGAGCGAGTTCGGACCGGAGCGGGCTCTGGCGGTCTGCATGGCCTGCAATCGAAGGCCCGGCCTCTACGTCCGCGTCAACACGCTGCGGACCACGCCGGACGAACTGCTCTCGCGATTCCAGCAAGCCGACGTACAGGCTGAACCCGTTTGTAGTGTGCCCGTAAGGGCATATCCGGATAACGCCTCACGGCGTCGCTACGAACAAGAGGATGCGATCCATACGGCCGACATGATCCGAGTCACCGGGCCGCACGCGGTGACGCAACTTCCCGGCTTCTCCGCGGGTCTCTTTAGCGTGCAGGATCTCTCCGCCTCCCAGGCCGTGCGGATCCTGGACCCCCGGCCGGGCTGGTCGATCCTCGACCTGTGTGCGGCGCCGGGCTCCAAGACCATGCAGATCGCGGAGCTGGCGCAGGACGCCGCGAGCGTCGTCGCCACGGACATCGACCCGGTCCGCCTGAAGCGGGTGGGCCAGAACATCGCCCGCCTGGGTCTCCGCAGCGTAACGATCGTTCCGCACGCGCAACTGGAACAGGGGATAGGGCCGTTCGACGCGATCCTGCTCGACGCTCCCTGCTCCAATACGGGCGTCCTCGCCCGGCGGGTCGAGGCGAGGTTCCGTGTCACGGCCCAGGCGGTCAAGGAGATCGCCGCGATTCAGAAGGGGTTGCTCGTGAAGGTCGCGGGCCTCGTGAAGCCCGGCGGCCGGATCTGCTACAGCACGTGCAGCATCCAGCGGCGGGAGAACCAAGACATGGTCCGCGACTTCCTGGCCGCGCACAGCGAGTTCACGCTGGCGCATGAATCGCTCCTGCTGCCGACGACCGGCCCCTTCGATCACGACGGCGGCTATGTCGCCTTGCTGAAGCGAAAGTAGGGTGCGGCGTGCACACCGCCTCTTCTGAAGAGAACGGCTGCAACGCGGCCTGAGGTGAGAGGCTATGCCCATCACAGCGTGTTTCCTTGTTATGGCATTTCTCGCTATGATCTTGCTCATACCCATTGTGCCGATCTCGCTGATCCTGCGGCACCGCGGGAGAAGGCGGATCGCAATAACTCTCCTGGGTCTTCCCGTCGGCCTGATCGTCCTGTCCGCACTCCTGACGGTGCTCATTCTCGTGGCCATGTGGCGATACGACGTGCGCATGTCTCGAAATCCCGTGCGTCTCTTTGAGAGCACATTCGGCTTCCATCCGACGCCCGGAATCGAGGTGCTGGAAGGATACTGCGGATCGGGTCTGGACTCCGAAACCCGGGCAATGCGGTTTCGTGCGCCGCCCGAGGCGATCGCCAGAATCACGTCCGGCAGGTTCGTCGCGTGCGACCGAGGGCTCTTCATGAAAACGTACCACAGCAGCGGTCACAACCTGCCGCAGCGCGTTCAATCCTGGTTTGTGTCTGCCGCCGAAGGAGCCGACCGCTTCTATCTCGCCAGGCCGTTCGACGAATCCTTCACGACCTCGAACGAAGCGATCCTCTGTTACGAAGAGAAGGGCGGGATCGCGTGCTTTCACTGGTTCGGTGTCGATTGACGTGCGGCCGGAGTCCGTAGGGTGCGTGGTGCGCACCCTACAAGATGTCATCCGGAGTCAACTCCGTCACGCCACGGAGGCCCAAAAAGAAACCGGACTTCCGCGAGGAGTTCCTGCAGAAGTCCGGCTTGTCAAACCTGCAAAAGACGATCGGGCGATCGCGTCACTCGGCCGGGAAGAGCCGGACCAGGACGACGCCGTGACGCGGGACTTCCGCGCTAAATGTGCCGTTGAAGCTGCCGACGTCCTGCTGACGCCACAGATCGCGGACGCGCATCTTGCCGCCGAGGCCCAGGTCGGACCACTGGGTCGTGACGGTCTGCGCGATTTCGTCGCGGTTGAACAGGCCCACCGCCAGCGAGCCGTCCTCCATCTTCTTGGCCCAGACCTCGCGGCCGTTGTCCTGCGTGATGCGCACGGCCTGCTTGCCCAGCGGGTCCTGGTTCACTTCCAGCACCTCGTCGTTGGTCAGGAGGTTCATGGTGAAATCGTCGATCCGGGTCAGGTCGCATCCGATCAACAGCGGCGAAGCCAGCAGGCACCACAGACTGATGTGCGTGTACTGCTCGTTGGGCGTCAGACGGCTTTCCCGCAGGGTCGGGCCCCAGCCGACCAGGCCGACCACGAGCATGTCGGGGTCGTTCCAATGGCCCGGGCTGGCGTAGGGGGCGTGGTCCGCCTGGGCGAAACCGATGCCGGCCATGCTGCCCCAGGAATCGGTGATGTCGCCGGTGGTGCGCCAGCAGTTGCCGCCGACCTCGGCGCCCCATTTCCAGACGTCGCCCATGCCGTACTGGCACAGACTGTACACGATGTCGCGATCGATGCGATCCAGGCACAGCCGCATGAACAGGTAGGGCTCCTTCATCTGCTCCAGCGTGGGCCGCGAGACGATCGAGCCGTAGCCGCACCAGTCGTACTTGAGATAGTCGAAGCCCCACTCCGCGAACCGGCGGGCGTCCAACTGTTCGTGCTGCCAACTTCCCTCGTAGCCCGCGCAGGTCCACGGGCCCGGCGAGATGTACGTCCCGATCTTGAGGCCCTGGCCGTGCACGTAGTCGGTCAGGCCCTTCATGTCGGGGAACCGCTTGTTGGTCAGGAGCCGGCCGGCCTCGTCGCGGCGAGGACCGCCGACGACCGGGTCGTCGGAATTGAGCCGGACCATCCAGCAGTCGTCGATGTTGATGTACTGCCAGCCGTGATTGATCAGGCCGGACTTCACCATGGCGTCGGCCGCGTCGCGGATCTTCTTGTCGTCGACTGCGCAGGCCCAGCAGTTCCAACTGTTCCATCCCATCGGCGGCGTCAGGGCGATCGTGTCGCCGACGACCAGACGCAGCTCCTTCCTGGCCTCGCCCAGGTCGTTCGTCGCGACCATCGTGATCTTGTGCTCGCCTCGTTTGGCGAGCTTGCCGGTGATCTGGCCGGTCTCGCGGTTGAGCGTCAGACCCTCGGGCAGGTTCTCCGCGGAGAACCACAGGGGTCTCTGGCCCGAAGCGGCGATGGTGTACAGCACGGGCGAACCCGGCCGCACGCCGAACACGCGGGCGCTGTTGATCCGCGGCTTGGGCGAGGGCTTGGGCGTCAGAATGACCGCCTCTTCCTTCGGGGCGTCGACCGTCTTGGGGGCCGCGCCGCTGACCGTGAAGAAGGCGTCCGCCCAGTCGGCGTGGTCGTAGTTCATGTCGTCGCCGGAATCGACGGCCAGAATCAGCAGCGTGACTCCCGTGACGTCGACGTCCACCGTCTTGGCGGCGTCGCCGCTCTTGATCATGCCGCTCTTGAAGAGGGGCTTGCCGTCGGCCAGGATGCGGAATTCGACGCTCCCGGCGCGGTTGACCTCGTCGTCGACGCCGACCTGGGCGTTGAAGCGGGTGGAGCCGCCGTTGAGCTCGATGTAGAGCAGGCTGTCGGCGTGGGTGCCGAGACCCCGCTCGAACTTCTTACCGGCGATCTGGAGCGGATTGCCGTCCACGGACAGGTTCTTTCGGGGCTCGCCCCACCCTTGCTGGGTCTTGCTGATGTCGAGGTCGGAAAGCCAGACTTTGCCGGGGGCGACCACGTTCCCCAGACCGCCCGCGGCCGCGCTGCAGCCGACGAGCAGAAGGACGGACAGCGACATAAGAAAACGACGAACTCTCATAACGGTTCCTTTCTAAAACTTCAACAATCTCACGCGCCCCAAGCATATCCGCGCGAGTCACGAGCTTCAACCGGTTTCTTGGAGAAGCCGGGGCGAAGAGGGCGGGGCCGGGCCGCAGAGACGCAACGCTTCTCGTGCGACAGACGCAGAGCAAGCAATGCCCGGAGTGGGCCAACGGACTTGGGATCAGCCCGTCGCGGCTTGTTGCGAGCAATCGGATCTCGCCGGCTCGCCGCGGATCGCGGCCAGGAGTTCGTCGACCGGGGCGGTCTTGAGGATGTAGGAGTCTGCGCCGGCCCGGCGCATCCGCTCGATCATGCCGTCCTCCGCATGCATCGACAGCGCGACCACCCGCGTCCCGGGCACGTGCAGCTTCATTTGTCGCGTCGCCTCGTCGCCATTCATCAGGGGCATCGAGACGTCCATCACGACCACGTCCGGCTGGAGCCTGCTGGCCAAGTCCACCGCCTCGCGGCCGTTGGCCGCTTCGCCGACGAACTGAATGTCTCGTTGCTCGCTGAGCAGGGTCGCCAAACCCTGGCGAACGACCTCGTGGTCGTCGGCGACCAGGACCCGCAGCGGAGAAGACGCGGAACGGCCGGCGGAGAGCGGCCCCTGTGCGCCGTCGGTCCTTTGCCCTCCTTCCTCTGCCTTCTGCTCCAATCCGTCCGGCACCGCGACGAAGACCGTGCTCCCTTGGCCCGGGGCGCTGCGGATCTTCATCCGGCCGCCCAACAATTGCACACGCTCGCGGATGCCGAACAATCCGAACCCGGCGGTCTCCTTGAGATCGCGGGGATCGAATCCCCGCCCGCGATCCGACACGACCAGGCAGACGAACCGTCCCCTCCGCCGCACCCGCAGTAAGGCTGCTCCGACGCGAGCGTGCTTGACCACGTTGAAGAGCATTTCCTGGGCCGCCTTGTAGAAGAAGGCCTTGAGCGCATCGCCGGCCAGGCGGATTTCCCCGTCGGCCAGCACCTGCACGTTCAGGCCGTGCTTGTTGCGGATCTGGCCGGCCAACCACTGGAGCGTCTCGTCCAGATCGGCCTGGTACAGCATGGCCGGGCTCAACTCGTGCGACAGGCTCCGCGAGGTCTCGATCGCGTCGGCCAGCATGGACTCCAGTTGGGTCGCCGTGCAGAGCAGAGAGGCGTCGCCCTTGACCCGATTGCGCAGCAGGCCCAGGTGGAACTTCACCGCGGCCAGTTGCTGCTGCAAGTCGTCGTGCAGAACGTCCGCCAGGCGGCGCCGTTCGCGATCCTCCGTCTGCGACAGTTCCAGGGTCAGTTTCTGAAGCTGCGTCATCCTGCATTCGAGCTCGGCCGTGCGCTCGGCGACCCGGGTCTCCAGCGTCTCGGCCAGCTTGCGCAGCCCCTCCTGTGCCTGCTTGATGTCCTGGATGTCCGTCGCCGTGCCGAACCACTTGACGACGCGGCCCTCGTCGTTGCGGAGGGGCAGGCCCCGGCTCAGATGCCAGTGGTAGGTCCTGTCGGCCCGCTGGACTCGGTGCTCGATCTGGTAGGGCTCACCCGTTCGGACCGCGTGATCCCAGGCCCGCACGGTGGCCGCCACGTCGTCCGGATGCAACACAGGGGCCCACTGGAAACCGCCGTCGGGCTTTCGTTCGATGCCCGAATACTCCTTGTACCGCTCGTTGTAGTAGTCCACCCGTCCGTCCGGATCGGCGGTCCAGACCAGTTGCGGCGTCGCGTTCGCCAGCGTGCGGAAGTACCGCTCGCTCTCGCGCAGGGCCTCTTCGGCGTGCTTGCGCTCCGTGATATCCTGGGCGACGCCCTCCACCGCGATCACCTTGCCTTGAGCGTCGAAGACCGGCACCTCCTGCACCTCGAGCCAGCGGGTCGATCCGTCCTTGTGTCGCACGTGCACCTCGTAGGGCGGTTGGCGAATCCCCTGAATGCTCAGCTCCGTGTGCCGGCGCACTGCCCGATTGGCCGGATGATCGGTCAGGTACGTGTCGTAGTGGGTCATGAACTCTTGCGACGAGTACCCGAGAATGGCGGTGATCGACTCGCTGAGGTATTGGAACACCCCGTTCGTGTCGTGTACGTAGACGAAATGGGAGCCCTTGAGGTTCTCGATCAGTCGCCGGTGCCGCGCCTCGCTCTGGCGAAGCTCCTCCGTCTGCGTCTGGAGGCGGTCCTTCGCCTGCCGCAGCGCCTCGGCGCGGTCGAGCAGCGTGGCGGCCATTCGCGTCACGGTGCGCCGCAGATTGGCCACCTCGGTCGGCGCCTGGAGGTCCGGCGAGGTCTCCACCGTTCCGGCGCCCATCGCCCTCGCGTCGCGCTCCAGCCGGCGGATCGGCTCGGCGATCGTTCGGGCCGCAAGAGCCGCCGCCGCGAACGCAAGCGACGCGACCAGCAATCCGAGGATCACATCCCGCAACAGAGCCCTCCTCAGCGGCTCCCCCACGACCGACAACGGACGGGTCGCGCCGGCCACCCACCCGACGCCGGGAATCGGGACCCGCGCCGCCACGCGCTGGTCCCCCACGAGGGGCGACGTGATCAACCCCGACGCAACTTGTCCCTGGAGGGCCTTGCCAAGCAGACGATCCTCCTGCCGCCACCGCACACGGTCTTCCCATGTCAGCGGGATGGACGGACTGCGGTACACCAGGCGCCCTTCGTGGTCGAAGATCGTGTACGCGCCGCCGGTGTGACGCTCGTGGGGAAAGGTGAGCTCGCCCAGACGAGCCGGTTCGAGGCTGGCCGAAACCACGCCGAGCAGCCGGCCGGTCTGGTCGCGGACCGCAGCGCCCATCGCCACGCTGGGCGTATCCAGGATCGTCCCGCGCTCCGTCAGGTCGCCGACGGCCCACGAGCGGCCGGCTTGAATCTGCCGGAAATAGGACAGAGCCGACACATCCCGGCCCACCCCCTGCGGCCGGGTGGACACGAGGATTCGTCCCTCCGGACTGACCCAATTCATCGTGCGGACCGACGGATGCTCGGCGGCCGCGGCCCTGAGCATCCGTTCGGTCTGCGCGTCCGTGTACGGGGAGAACGTCAGGATCGTCTGGCCGATCGTGTCGAGCTGATGGTGCAGGCCGTTGAGGTAGGCCGAGAAGGTCATCGCCACGCCCTGGGCCACTTCCAGCTCCATCTGCGTCGCCTGCACCCGGCGGGCCTCGTGCCGCTGATAGTAGAGCCACACCTGAAGAGCCAGCATGGGCGCGGCAACCAGAATGACCAGAAGGAACAGCCGTCGCCGAATGCCGGCCGGGAGCAGCCGAGCGGCCCGGCGCGACCAGCGAGCGATTCGCGATTTCAACGCACGGGGGGCAGCTTCTCCCCCTGCGTCCCGACCGCTTGTCCTGGCTGGATCTCGATGTTCGTTCATCCGATGCTTCTCAGCGATACGCGATCTGATGCAATCCGAAAAACCGAACCCCGGCGCCGCCTGCAAGGCGCAGTACTGAGTACTTACGCAGAGGTGCTTAGGGAAGTTCCCTATGAACGCCGGACCTTGTAGGTAATGACCGGCTTGAGGGTCGCGACGACGCGGATCAGACCCGCCTCGACCATGTCCGCGACGACCACGTCGATGTCCTTGTACGCCTGCGGCGCCTCTTCGTAGAGCAGGTCCTTGTCCTCGCAGATCACCGCGCCGCCCAGTTCCGTCCGCACGAGCGTCTCGGCGCGGCAGCGGTCCTTGAGCCGGGCCTTGGCCGACAGGCGATTCCACCGCCGGCCCGCGCCGTGCGCCAGCGACCAGGCGTTGGCCTGCTGGTCGCCCGTCGGGACCACGAGGTAGCTGAGCGAGCCGCGCGTGCCCGGAATCACGACCGCCGGCGCATCGGCCGGTGCGGCCCCCTTGCGGTGCAGCCAGCGGGGGACGCCGCCGTACTCGACCGCCGTAATGCTGTTGTGGCAGACGTCCACTGCGGCCTGGATCCCGCAATGGATCCGCTCGGCCATCCGCTGCGCGATCAATGCCCGGTTCGCCACCGCCCACCGCCGGGCGCGGTCGTGCTCCCGCAGGTAGATCGCCGCATCCTCGCCGGTCGACGGCAACCCATCCGATCCATGCCTGTCCAGATGCCTTCG
>JAAYVJ010000413.1 GCA_012517265.1 Planctomycetota bacterium
ACGATCACCACGGACCGCGAATCGATCACCGCCCAGCTCGACGACCAGGGCCGACTCATGGTCAAACAGGGCGACAGCGAGCCGATCGCGTTTCAGTGGGCGGAGTGACGATCGACGTGACTTCGCGAGGGAGGTCCAGGCAATGGTTGACGACGAAGTCGAGACAAACGAGGCCGAAGACGAAGGACCGCCGACGCCGCTGTGTCTGCGATGCCTCAAACCGGTGGACCCGGCGGCGCACTACTGCCCCAACTGCGGCAACGCGACGGGGCAACTGACGCCATATATGCCCTTCGAGAGCATTCCATGGTATACGGGCATCTGGGGCCAGATGTGGCGTCAGCTCGGTTCGCCGAGGGTGTCCGTCCTGGGCTGGTTCCTGCGGCTTCTCATGATCGTCCTGAACGCGCCGGTGTTGCTGATCGGCTTGTTCTTTCGCCGGCGTGACGCAGGTTCGGGCAAGCTACGCCGTTCATAGGACTTTGACCACCGCACTCAGGCCAGTCCCCATGACACGGACCCGAAAGACACTGCTGTCGGCAGGCGCTGCGAGCGTCGCTCTCGTCGTGCTGCTGGGCGTGTTGCTCATGCGGCCGACCGCTCGAGCCGATCGCATGTGCCGCGACGCGGGGTTCGGCCGGCTCCCGGACTCCGCGCGGGATTTGCGATTCGAGCGACGCAACGCGCCTTTCAAGATGCAGCATCGATATCTCCGGTTTCAGGTGACCGCCGAGGAGGCGGTATCGTTCTTCGAGCGCAGCGGCATCGATCCCAACGAGGAACCTGCGTCGATGCAGCTCATTCGTTTCGGCGTCAAGTCGCCGGCCTGGATGCAGTGGGGCGACCCGGTCAACGGACGCGTCTACCTGGTGCATAAGTCCAACTCTGACGTCTGGCTGGCGATCGACGACGACTCGCACACGATCTACATGGCGCTGCATGAATGGCGGGCCAATTGGATGAGCAGATTCCTGGAGCGATGCGGGTTCTTTTGACCCTGTCCGGCGGAGCGGATCTCGGGTATGATGGGGGGATACGAGAACGGTCGATATGCTCGATTGTGGATTTCAGGAGTACCAGGATGCGAAATAGCTCAAAGGGCCGACGTTGGGTCGGCGGCGTGGGCATGACCTTGTTGATCGCGACCGCGGCGATGGCTCAGACAGCCGGGCCGGACAAGTCTTCAATCACCACGTTGCGGGATATCGAATACGTCCCCGGCGGTCACGAGCGACAGAAGCTCGACCTGTACCTGCCCAAGACGGACGACAGCCAATCCTCTATGAAAAGGCCTCTGATCGTCTGGATCCACGGAGGCGCCTGGCTGGCCGGCAGCAAGGACGATTGCCCCGCCGTGCGGTTCGTCCATGACGGCTACGCGGTCGCCAGCATCAACTATCGACTCAGCCAGCACGCGGTCTTCCCGGCTCAGATCCAGGACTGCAAAGCCGCGATCCGCTGGTTGCGGGCCAACGCCGACAAGTATGGAATCGATCCCGATCGCTTCGGAGTCTGGGGCGCCTCGGCGGGCGGGCACCTGGCCGCATTGGTCGGAACCGCGGGCGACGTGAACGACTTCGATGTCGGCCCCAACGCCGGCGTGTCCAGCCGGATCCAGGCGGTCTGCGACTTCTTCGGACCCACCGACCTTACGAAGATGGGCGATTTTCCCAGCGTGATCAACCACGATGCGGCCGATGCGCCGGAGGCGAAGCTGATCGGCGGACCCGTCCAGGAGAACAAGGACAAGGCCCAGCGGGCCAATCCGATCGCATACGTGACAAAGGACGATCCGCCGTTCCTGATCGTGCACGGCGACAAGGACCCGCTCGTTCCGCACAACCAGAGCGAGCTGCTCTGCGACGCTCTGATCCG
>JAAYVJ010000414.1 GCA_012517265.1 Planctomycetota bacterium
ACGGCCCCGTGCTCGAACAGCTCCTGCTGCCAGCGGTAGAAGATATTCGGATTGAGGTCGTGCTGCTGACAGACGTCGGAGATGGGTTTGTGCTCCAGCAGATGGAGCCGCAGGATCTGTATCTTCTCGGAACCGGTGAACTGTCGTCGTGTCGTCATGAACATTCCCTTTCAAAAAGTGACGGCCAATCTACTCTCTCACTCACAATCCGGGAATGTCCAATTCCGTCAGAGGCAACACAGACGAGGCACAACCGCCGCAGCGTTGGGGCGACGCATGCGTCGCTCGCGCGAGAGAATCAGCATCCACGCAAACAGAACCCGGTCGGCGCCGATAGCTGGGAGAAGCCGGGCGCGCCCATTCCTCCGGTGCCTTGCAGCGTCAGGCCTTCCCGGCGGCTGCGGCTGCCGCCGATCGACAGCGACGTGTGGCCCGCCGGGTGCCGGGGGCGATTGTGGGACTGGTCGGTCGCGCGGTTCTACGTCCGGCGGTGCCAGTTGTGCGCGCATGCGTGCCGGCCGCCCGAGAGCCGCCGGCAGAGGGAGTCCGAGGCGTTTCTGCCCTTCACCCTGCTGTGCACCGAGCATCCGGACAGCCCCGGGCAGTTGCGCGAGGTGTGGCCGACCGGGTGGTGCCGGAACTTCCGGCCGGTTCGCGTGGAGCGGCCGCGGGTCCGGCGGCGGAGCGAGAACATCGACGAGCGGCTGGTGGACTGGAGCTCGCCCGTCTACAAATGCTACGAGGGCTCGCGGCGGATCAAGCTGTCGAACGGCCGCTTCGTGATCGTGGACCCCCAGGACTACGAGGAACTGAGCCGACACAAGTGGTGCGCGTGCAGCAAGCGAGGCGGGATGGTGTACGCGATGCGGCGGGACAAGAAGGGCCGGACCATCTATATGCACCGCCAGATCGCGGGGGCGAAACGGGGCTCGACCGTGGATCACAAGAACTGCCGGATCTGGGACAACCGGCGGTGCAATCTGCGGGTGTGCACGCAGAGGCAGAACCAGATGAACAAGGGCCCGCACGGCGGGACGTCGGGGTTCGTGGGCGTGTACCCGCGCGGCGACCAGTGGGAGGCAGGGATCACCTCGCGAGGCAGGCACTACTATCTCGGGCGGTTCGACGACCCGATCGCGGCGGCCAAAGCCCGCGACCGCAAGGCATTCGAACTGCATGGGGCGTTCGCGTACCTCAACTTCCCCGAGGACTACGGCGGCTGAGCGATCGCGACTCGTCGCTCGTGGCCCGTGACCCGTGGCCCGTGACCCGTGACCCGTGACCCGCGGGCGGCCCTGGGTCGAGGCGATCCGATGGGAATATTTTTCTTTGGAGGCACTTTCTATGTCCGAGAATAGTGTTGACACGTGTCCTATAATACGTTAAGATGGGCAGTGTCGGAAAACATATGAATATGGTGGGGATTAACTGACAACACTGCAACACACAGGTTCGTAACCGAGAAACGGTTCTTCTGGTGTTTCGTTCGGCCACGGCAAAGGCCGGGGCATCCTGAGGGGGGATACCCGTGAATTCGCATGGACGCATGTTTGGCGCGCCCTCCCGGGGCGGTTCGCCGGACAGTCGTATGCCGGCGCTCTGCTCTGCAGCTCGCGGCCGCGCGTTCGGTGCGCCGTCGCTCGGGGCCAGCCAGGGCGCGCGGGGCGGCCTTCGAAACACGGAACATCCCGCCGGGGTTGGCGGGAGAAAGGAGGTTGATGACGACAGGAATCCCCGACAGGCAAAGACGGGTTGCGCGTTGTTCGCCGCACCGAACTTTTTGACGGAATCTCCGAACCCCGTCACTTGCCTGCCGTAATCAACAATGCAGGCTGAATCGGCCGCATTGGGTCATGGCAGCGGCGCCCCGGACCAGGATTTTTCGAGTCCGGAACCCCGGCGCCACGAGGTCCTGCCTGCCGGAGCCCGGCCGGGCGTCGCTCGGTCGGTGGAATTGAAAGCCGCTTCCGACGAGGTCTTGCCGATCTCCGGAGCGAGGGTTGAAGGAAAGGAAGATGGTGATGAAAAAGCTAATGGTTGCAGTCGTGACGGCCCTTGCGCTGGGCGTCAGCGTGCAGGCGGGCGAGATCAAGTACCATGAATGGCCGACCGCCCCCATTCCCCAGGAAGTCACGACCATCCCGGTCACGATGGACGTCGGGTACTGGGTGCGCATCAAGGATCAGGGCTCGTTGAAGATCAATCTGTCCCAGGATTCGATTCATGCGTATTCGGGTTGCACCTCGATGACGGTCGAAACCAACAGCAGTCTGACGTTCTCCGTTACGATCTCGAAGGTCGCCAAGGACGGCAACACCGTGGTCCCTGGCGACTACTCCGCCAGCGTCAGCCCGGCGAACCTCGATGCGCCCGGCGGCACTCTGAGCGTCTGCGCCAAGTTGCAGAACGCCGACCTGAGCAAGGTTCCCGGCGGCAGCAAAGGCGTCCACGTGGCGAACGTGACGGTCAAGGTCGTCCCCCGGTTCTTCTAGCCGTGGTTCTCTGACGACGCACCAAGTCTGCTGGCGGGCCGCGTCGTAATGCCTTCGAAATGCGATCTGCCGGTTGTGGGCAACGAAGAAGTCAAGGAACACCCAGGGGGAGAGCTGAGCCCTTTCAGTTCTCCCTTTTTCTTTCGCTCGGTCCTCAGACACGAGCGACGGCCGGATTGCCCCCGGCGCCCCCGAACGAAGGCGACCTCCGGACCCCTCCTCGGGGCGTTCGACCGCGTTGTAAGCCGCCAAGGCCAGACGAACATCAGGCAGCGCAATCTTGCGACACCCCAGCGTGTTGATCTCACAAGTCGCCGCCAGCGTCAGGCCCTGGAAGGCCCCTCCCCTCGTCCATCGCCATCGCCCGGCAGCACGGGTCGGCCGCGAGTCTCATGTTCCCCGCATTCTCGGCGGCGATGCCCCCCAGCCAGAGTGTCGTCCACTCGTGCTGGGGGGCCTTGGCCAGACAGACCCCAGCGTGCCGGTCCGCAGCTACGCGGCGACTCGTCACTCTGCGAGAATCTCGATACCGCAGATCTGGGGGTTCTCGACATTCGGCGTAAAGCCAATCACCAGCAGGCCGTTCTCCACGGGAACGCCCTTGTACTCCTTCACCAGAGGCTTGAGCGGACCGACCGTCTTGAACAGGTCCAAGTCCTTCAGAACCTCCTGGCCCTGCACGCTGACGGAGAAGACTCTCTCGCCCGGGCCCGTGATGCCTTCGAAAGTCTCAGCGAAATGTAGACGCACGGTGTACTTGCCGTTGGGAACCGTGAACTTGTACGATTCCACGCTGTATCGCTCGGTTTCGTAGATCCGAGGAATATCCGTCCCGGTGATGCCCACGCCTTCGCGGTCCAGGGTCGAGCCGTAGACTGCGCCCCAGGTCTTGCCCGCCTCGAACTCCTGGTCGGCGGCCCAGACGTTGCCGAACTTGTCCTTGTACCAGTCCGACGCCCCGCAATCCACCCGCAGAACCAGCTTCTTGGCGGGCTCTGTGGCCGCCGTGGAAGACGAGGGCGAACTGCCGCCGTCCTCCCTGAACACGAGTTGAGCGAACTCATGCAGGCTGCGCCGCCAGGACTGCCACTCGTGGGCGGTGTTCGGGGAGACGTAGAAGACGCTGTTGACGCCGGCTTGCTTGAGCGCTTCAGTATTGGCTTTGGGGTCGCCGCCGAAACCGCCCCGGCCGCCGCCTCTGCGGTTGGCGGGGTCGATCTCGCGGCTGCCGTAGCTCACGAAGACCAGCTTGACCTTCTCTTTGAAGCCGGGTGCGTTCTCGATGTCGGCCGGGGAGATACTGCCGCCGCTGAAGATGCCGACATACGAGAATGTCGCGGTGTTGGCCAGGGTGATCGCTCTGGTCTGCATGCCGCCCATGGACAGTCCGGCCATGGCCCGATGCTGCTGATCGGCCAGCGTGCGATAGTTGGCGTCGATATAGGGGATGATGTCCTCCAGAAGGGTCTTCTGGAAACCCTCGGCCCAGCCGGCCGGAGGCCATGTCCCGCCCTGGCCGCGGGCGGGCGGGCGTCCCCCCATGCTCCACGTGCTGTTGTCCATCACGATGATAAAGGGTTTTGCTTTGCCCTCGGCGATCAGGTTGTCCATGATCAGATTGGTCTTGCCCTGGTTGGGCCAGCCGGTTTCATCCTCGCCGCCGCCGTGTTGGAGATACAGCACGGGGTAGCGGACCGTGGTGTCCTTGTCGTAGTCCGGCGGCGTGTAGACGAAGCAGCGACGGGTGGTCTTGTTGACCTTGGAGTAATAGAGGTTCTGGCGGATTTGGCCGTGGGGAACGTCCTTGAGGGCATAGAAATCCTGGTCCTTGGCGGGGCACTCCACCCCGCTGCCCCAGCGGCCGGCGCCGTAGAAGTACAGGCTGCCCGGGTCCGGAACCGCGGCCCCGTCGATCCAGATCTGGTAATAGTGGAACCCTTCGTCCTGGGGCTTGGATTCGCCGCCGGTCCAGACGCCGTTCTCGCCCTTGGTCAGGGGGTACTTCACAGCCCCGATGTCGAGCTCGACCTTCTGGGCCTGGGGCGCGGAGATGCTGGTGCGGACCCTGCCGTCGGAGGTGACTTGGGGATACTGCTTGCCCGGCTGATTGAGAGACGAGGGTTTCCAGTCGTTTGCATCCGCCGGCTGGCTCGTTTGCGCCAGGCTCGGCGGGCTCGACAGAAGAACCAACAACACCAGCGGCGTCAGCTTCCATTTCACGGCCACAAGACCATATCGCATGATACACCTGCCTTTCCTGTCAATCGTAACTGTTGGCGACCGGCCTAGATGATTCTCCTTATTTAAACCGCTCCCAGACGCCAGGAGTGAGATCAAAAATGGAGCTCGGCTGTGTTTTTCTTGCTTTCGGGCATTTTTTTATGTCCCATCGCGTCGTTTGCGGTAGTGATATGGAAGACCGTGAAGATGCCCGACATGGATGGGATATGGATCGTGATGACCGCAATGCGGCGGTTACGGGCGGAAAGCCAATGGGTGCAACTCGGTTAGGGAATAGGAGAAACAGACATGAAGACGAGAATCGGTCTTGCGGTAACACTTGCGCTGTCGCTGATGCTGCCTGTGGCCACGCTGGTGATCGCCAGACAGGCCGGAGCGGGACGCGACGTGGTTCCGCCCAGGCCCGAAGGACCGGGCGACATCTACGGCGCGGCCGGTTGCCCCCTGGCGGCCGCCCACAGCACGACGCGCGCCTTGTACGCATCCTACAATGGCCCGCTCTACCAGGTCCTGCGTCAGTCGGACGGCAAGACCCTGGATATCGGTGTCGTCCAACCCAGCGAGGGGGATGCAGGCGGATATGCGGACGCGGCGGCCCAGGACGCCTTCTGTGCCAATACCTACTGCTGGATCACGACCATCTATGACCAGTCCGGCAAAGGCAACCACCTCGTCCAGGCGCCCCGCGGCGGATTCAGCGGCCCGGCCATGGGCGGCTTCAACAACCTCCCGCTGGCCGACATGGCGCCCATCACGCTCATGGGCCATAAGGTCTACGGCGTCTTCATCGAGCCGGGCATGGGGCTCCGTTGGAACGACGCAAAGGGCACGGCGGTGGACGACCAGGCCGAGGGGCAGTACTGGGTCATCAGCGGCCATCACTACAATTCCGGCTGTTGCTTCGACTACGGCAACGCCGAGACGGACAGTCGCGACGACGGCGACGGCACCATGGAAACCACCTACTACGGCAACGCCTCGGCCTGGTATCGCGGGCAGGCCCCCGGCCCGTGGATCATGACCGACCAGGAGAACAACCTGGTGGGCTGCGTCAACGAGTCTCCCAACGACAAGTACTGTCCCGACCTGCCGAGCATCGGCTGGCGGTTCGTGACCGCCACCGCCGACGGCGAGCCGCACCACTGGAGATCCATGGGCGGCGACGCGCAGCGGGGCGACCTGAAAATCATGTTCGACGGACCTCGCGTCAAGAATCCCCGGAGCAGCTACGACCCGATGCGCAAGCAAGGCGCCATCCTCCTGGGCAACGGCGGCGACAACAGCAACGGCTCGCAGGGCACCTTCTACGAGGGCGCGATGACGGCCCCCAACACCTTCCCGACGCAGGAGACCAACCAGAAGGTGCAGGCCAACGTCGTGGCGGCCGGGTACGACGTGCAGCGGCTGAGCATCGCGCCGGCCGCGGCGACCGCCACGCCGCCGGGACTTCAGACGTTCTCGCCGGGCTCATCGCAGGACACCACCGTGACATTCACCAATACCGCCGGGGCGCACGTCGGGAACGTCACGCTGGGCATCACCGCGCCTGCGGGCTGGACCGTCGCGGCCAAAACGCCGACGACGATCACCGGAATGGTCGCGCCGGGCCAGACGGTCAGCGCGACCTTCACGGTCACCTCGGGATCGGCGGCCTTCAACGGCGACCTGGTCGGCAAGGCCTCCTGGACGATCGCGGCGACCGGAAAGACGCAGTCCGAGATCGCAATCGAGAAGGTGCGAAACGTCAGCCCGGTCAAGATCAACGAGTTCGCGATCAGTTCCGGCTCTCCGGCCAACTCGACGAACTCGTTCATCGAACTCTACAACGCCGGCGACCGCGCTGTCGACATCTCCAACTGGACGCTGACCCAGCATCCGACGCAGATGCCCTTCTTCTCCTCGGTGAAGATCCCGGCCGGGACGAAACTCGCGGGCAAAGGCTTCTACCTGCTCGGCTTGTCGAACTCCGGACTGGCGGTTCCTGCGAAGAAGGGGGATACGACCCTCTACGTCAGGAGCACCGACGGCATGTCGGTCGGCGATACGATTGAAATCGGCGCCGGCTCGGCTGCGGAAACCCGCAAGATCGCAAGCATTCAAGCACCGGCTCCCCCTGCAGCGCCCGCGGGCGGCCCGGGCGGTTTCGGGGGCCCCCGCGGCGGACCCCGCGGCCAGACGACGGTGTGGCAGCCGTTGCCCGACGGTCCGGTGATCACGATCCCCGCCGGATCGACCAACATCCCGGTCACGAGCGTCAACGGCTTCGAGGTCGGCCAGAAAATGGCCATCGGCTACGGCGCGACCTACCCCGCCGTGGCACAGGCCACGGAGAAGTACGAGGTGGTCACGATCACCGAAGTCGGCAAACAGGGCACACAGGCTTGGCTGGCGGCCGACGCCAAAGCCGGCGACACCAACATCAAGGTCTCCTCCGTCGCCGACATTTCGGTCGGTGACAAGATCCGGTTGGATATCGACAGCGTGGGACACGGGATCGAGACCGTCACCGTCACGAAGGTCGGAACGCAGTCGCGTCGCCGGCCCTTCGACGGTCCGATGGCCGAAGCGGACTGGGGCACGGGTCTCGATCTGGCCGAGCCGCTGAAGTTCAATCATTCGGCCAACATCCCCTTCAGCGTCAGAGGAACGGGGATCAGTTTCCAGCCGGCGACTGCTTTTGCCCACTCGAGCAACGAGCCCGTCCTGGCGCTGGCCGCCAGCATCACGCTCGACAATCCTGTGGCCGGCGACCACGAGATCGATTCGCCGGTGCGCGACGAGAAGGTCACAACCGCCGGCTACCAGGGCCAGAAGAAGCCCGACCAGTGGTTCGGCGGGCCCGCCCTCGCCAACGCCGGCAACATGGTCCTGCGTGACGCCGCCGGCATGGTCGTGGACAGCCTCAACTACGGCGGCCTCGTCGACCCGTGGGCGGCCGAGGGGTACCAGGCCGCCTCCGGAGCGGGGGCCAGCGGCTGCAGCGCGCCTGCGCCCGCCTCGGGCATGGGTTTCGGCATGCGAGGCGGTCCGGCCGCCAGTTCGCCCAATCGCAGCGCAGGCCGTTTCCCGGACGGCGCGGACACGGACAGCAACTGCGACGACTTCCTGTTGCAGACCACCTCCTCCCTCGCGATCGCCGCGACCGTCGGCGTCAACAACATCAAAGTCACCAGCTTGGCGGACTTCAGCGTCGGACAGAAGATCATTATCGATACGGGCGACAACAGCGAAGTCGCCGTCATCCAGACGATCGGCACGGCAGGCGGCACCATGGTGAACACAGCCACCGAGGCGGGCGCGACCGTGATCCCCGTCGCCAACGCGATGGGCTTCAGTCCGGGCCAGACCATCACCATCGACAGCGGCGTCAATCGTGAGACTGCGGTTGTCGCCTCCGTCAGCGGCGGTCGTTTCGGCCGCGGCGGTTTCGGCGGCAGAGGCGGTCCCGGCGGCACTTCCATCACCGTCGCCTCGCCGCTGGCCAAGGCGCACGCGGAAGGCGCAGAGGTCTCCGGCTCCGGCATCACGCTCACCGGCGCATTGACCAAGGCGCATGACAGCAGGGCGCAGATTGCCGGCAGCGTTCCCACGCCTGGCGCCTCCAACCAGTACTCCAGGAGAACTCAGTGACAATGCCTGCGGATCTGAACTAGACAGTCGATGTCAGGAAAGCTCCGCGGCAGGTTCGCGTCGCGGAGCCTTCCCTTTCTTCGCAAAGGTGTCAACAAATCGAACCATGGTTCTTCCCGGCAATATGATTCGTCCTGAGCGGTTCTGGCCCTGGTGGCGCCGGATTCTGACGGGTCTGATCCTGCTGGCTCTGGCGTTGAGCGTTTACCTGAGTTGGCTCCATCTGGCAGACGGATCGGGGATCGGCTGCGGCGGCGGGAGCGGGTGCGAGCAGGTGCTCAACAGCCGGTGGTCGACGATTGCGGGGATGGTGCCCGTCAGCGGTCTGGCGGCCGGGGCGTATCTGGCGATGCTGGTGGCGAGTCTGGCCATCGGTCCGGCTTCGGCGACGCCGGTTCGGCGGCTGGCCTGGGGCGCGATGCTGGTCCTGGCCGGGGCGGCGGCGGGAAGCGCCGTGTGGTTCACGATCTTGCAGAAATGGGTCATTGGGGCCTTCTGTCCCTATTGCATGACCGCGCACCTCACCGGCCTGTTGTTGGCGGCTTTGGTCATCCGGCGCGCACCCAGGCTTGTGATTGGCCCTCGGGCCGCGATCGGCCTGCCGCTGGCCGGCCTGGTCCTGGCCGGCGGTTTGGCGGCCTGCCAGATCGTCGTCGTTCCGCCACCGGTCTATCTCGCCGGCCAGTCGCAGGAAGGCCTGCCTGCCGTCGATGCCCACGTCGGGCCGACGGTCGGCTCTCCAGACGCGCCGCACGTGGTCACCCTGCTCTTCGACTATACGTGCCCCCATTGTCAAAGAATGCACTTCCTGCTCAATGAGGTGGTCCGCCGCTATGGGGGCGCACTGGCCTTTGCGCTGCGCCCGGCGCCGCTGGACCGCCAGTGCAATCCTTATATCACCCGGGACGTGAAGGAATTCAAGGACTCCTGCGAACTGGTCAAGGTCGGCCTGGCGGTCTGGGTGGCGAATCGCGGAGCATTTGGCGTCTTTGAGAACTGGATGTTCTCGTTCGAGTCCGGCGACTTCTGGCGCCCGCGAAAACTCGATGCCGCCAAGGCCAAAGCGATCGAATTGGTCGGCCAGGGGGAATTCGAGGCCGCCTGGGCCGACCCCTGGATCGGCAGATATCTGGAGTCCTCCATTGAGGTCTACGGCCGGACCATCCAGAGCGGTCACGGCGGCGTTCCCAAACTGGTCTTCGGCCCGCGTTGGGTTATCCCTCAGCCGTATAGCGTAGACGACCTCATGTGGATTCTGCGCGACAGCCTGGCCGTGCCGGGGTCCTGACGCGATTGCGTCGCCAGATTGGGAGCAAACCCATGGACAGATGTATCGATCATCCAGCGTCCTTTTCGGCCCGGTTGAAAGGGTCTTCATCATGACCTCACCGGCCTGGAGGACCCCGACAAGGGCTTGCATCGGCAACCGTCCCAAGGGAATTGGCGTCCGTCGCAACTGCAGGACATGGCTTCCTGGCCTTTGGAACAAGTCACATAGAGCATTCTGAGCGAGGTACCGACCATGAACACAAGACTCCATTCGATCCTTGCAGTCATCATGTTTCTCGCTTCGGTGGGCGCGTTTGCCCAGGAGAAGAAGCCCGATCCGAAATTCTACATCTTCCTGTGTTTCGGCCAGTCGAACATGGAGGCCGGAGCTCGGCCGGAAGAACAGGACAAAGGCCCGGTGGACGAACGGTTCCGGATGCTGGCGGCGGTGGATATGCCGAGGCTGAACCGGACGAGGGGGAACTGGTACCTGGCGGAACCTCCGCTCAATCGCCAGGAAAACAACATGGGGCCGGTGGACTGGTTTGGCCGTACCATGGTGGCGAATCTCCCGCAGGAGTACCGCGTGGGCGTGATCAACGTGTCGGTGGCCGGGGCCAAGATCGAACTGTGGGAGAAGGACATGTACCAGGACTACCTGAGCAGCGCCCCGTCGTGGATGCAGAACATCTGCAAGCAATACGACGGCAATCCGTACAAGCGTCTGGTCGACATGGCCAGGATCGCTCAGAAGGACGGCGTGATCAAGGGCATCCTGCTGCACCAGGGCGAATCGAACCCCAACGACCAGCAGTGGTGCAACAAGGTCAAGAGCATCTATGACAACCTGATGAAGGACCTGGGTCTCAATCCTCAGGATGTGCCGCTTCTGGCCGGCGAACTGAAAAGCGAGGAAGAAGGCGGCAAGTGCGCCGCGTTCAACACCGCGGTCCTGGCGAACTTGCCCAAAGTGCTTCCCAACTCGTACATCATCTCCTCCAAGGGCTGCAAAGGCGTTTCCGACGGGTTCCATTTCAACACGGCGGGGATGCGAGAACTCGGCAAGCGGTACGCGATCCAGATGCTCAAGCTCCAGGGCTTCGAGTACAAGGAGACTCCGGCGGCGGAGCCTGCCGGCTTTGCCATGAAGGTCACGGATCAAGGCCATCTGGGTGTCCAGGGGTTCGGTGCCATTCTCTACAGCACGTTTCACCGCATCTTCGTCGGCCAGAAGGACACGGCCATGGAGATGACCCTCCATGGCCAGCGTATCGCCGCCAAGGGCGGCAAGGGCTAATATGCTCTCCCTGCACAAGGCATTCCCGCAGATCCTCGGCACCCACCCGGTATCGAGCAAGTCCGACGTGTCCTCCGTCGGGACGTCCTCGAAGCTGAAGACGTACGGCCACAACCGCGTCGACAACACCTTGATCCCCGGCGGCGTGATTCGGGACTACGTCGTCATCAAACCCGACTTCCCGGAATGCATCGACGACTTCGGCTTCCTCTGGTTCGAGGACGAATACGTCATCGGCGTCGCCGGCAAGTGGATTCTTGCGGCCCACGCGACCGATGCGGGGCCTTCTCGAAGAACCCGTGCCGCCGGTGCAGGAACGCCGCCAGGAGCCCATCTTCTGCTGAATGCCCTGCCGGCCCTGCCTCGCATCGCGGGCAGTGGCGAGGCCCGTGAACAGAAGGTTCCCAGGGTCCTCCGGACGCGCACAGATAATCGGCCGGTCGATTGCGATCACAAACCAGCTTGGAGGAGACTTGCAGAAATGGCTTGCCTCGACAGCGCCGGGATGGCTGCAACTGGCGCTGGACAAGTCCCTCGGCAAAGCGGATCGACCTGGAGGTGGGCATCGGCAACCCAATAGAAAAAGAGCACTTAGGCAACGATTGTCATCTAAGTGCGCTAGAAGGAACGGAGAGGTCGGGATTCGAACCCGAGGTAGGGGTTTACCCCCTACAACGGTTTAGCAAACCGTCGCCTTAAGCCACTCGGCCACCTCTCCAAAGTATTCACTTGTAACGACTTGCGTCAAATCCAAGTCCGCCGCGTTCCCCGGCCCGTCTGGGCTGAGTGAATCAACGTCTTTTGAGTTTACACCGAACCGATCCGCGGTACAAGAGAAATTATCGTCAAGTTTCTTGAACCGCTTTCGCCCGTTGACCGCCGGCGCACGGGGCCGAACGCGCCAGCCGCAGGGCAGCCCGGGTCCCTCACTCCGACGAGGGAATCCACACCGGGACGGGAGGCCGATCGACGGAAAAACAATGGTGAGTCTCCGCTCGTCGGCGAGGCCTGATGATGAGGTCTCCGAAGGGGCGATTCGAGCAGAAATACCCGCCGAAAAATTTGCACAAATGGTATTGCTTTTCGTACAGGCGAGCATACGATGATTCCGACATTTAGGGACGGGCTCGGTGTGGGCCCGTTGGATCGGACAACGAACGCGGAAATGTCTTTAGAGGTGGTATACTGATGTGTGATTCATGTGGATGCACCCCCTGTAACACGTGCGGAGCGCCGGTAGAGGACGGCGTCTGCTCGAGCTGTGGCGAGAAGCCCACCAACTGCACGTGCGAGCCGCTCGACGAAGAACTGAACTACGACGAAGAGGAGGACGAGGACTTCGACGACGAGGACGAAGAAGAAGACGAAGACTTCGAAGAGGATGAAGACGAAGACTTCGACGAAGATGAAGATGAGGATGAGGAAGAATACGAGGACGACGACGAGGATTTCGACGACGATGACGGCAAGGACTGGTGATGAGTAGCCCCGCACGCCTCGTTTCGATTCTCTCGGGCGTCCGCCCGAGTCTTCCGCAAAAGAGTCCCGCCGGCGCGTACGCCGAGCTGGGTACGTTGTATCGAAAGGCGGAGACAGTCAGAGCCGCGGATTGGCTCCCAGGGGACCTGCCGTAGAGTTCAATCGGCAGAAGGCTCTGTCTGGCGAAACCACCCAAGACAAAGGGGGCAAAACAAAGAAAGCCCCGTCGATGTTCTCGACGGGGCTTTCTTATTTCACACGACATGCTGCGGCCTTAGCAGGGACGCACGTTGGTCGCCTCCTGGCCTTTCCGCCCGGGCGCCGCGGTGTACTCCACAGCCTGACCGTCCTGAAGGGACTTGAACCCTTCGCCGGAGATCTTGGAGTGATGGACGAACAAATCTTCACCTCCGTCGTCGGGAGTAATGAAGCCGAAGCCCTTCTTCTCGTTGAACCACTTTACGGTACCTCTTGCCACGTTGTCTTCTCCTTGGACCTAGGCGCGTCCATAGTGCAAGTTCCCTCTTTCGTTTACATCAGGGGTATGCTCCGAGGGAAGAAAGTATACGCCTTGACTCAGGCCGATAATTGTACCGCAAATGTCACGACCTCGTCAATCGAATTCCCTGCGTCCAAGCAGAAAAAGCGAGGGCGATGGAACTTCGTCCGCCGCCCGGCGGGCGCGTCGGCCGGCGGCCCCTAGGCATTGACCTTGAAGCAGTCGGTTCGCCAGCAGCATTCGGTCCATGGGCAATCCCCCTTGGACCGGCCGTAGCACGGCGTGCAACCTTCGGCGATCTGGATCGCGTGGATCAGGTCGGCCTTCTTCAGTTTGCCCGGTTCGATGCCCAGGCCCTTCGCCTTGGCTTTGATCTCGGTCATCGTCATGCTCTTACGCGCCATGCTCGTTGAACCCATCCTTGTTCTCCTTCTGTACAGAGGGCCTCAGACAACGCCTTCGACCTCCCGAGAAAGATCCGCAACCATATTGCCTGCAGCCCCCCCTGCGGCCGCTGCCGTTCACTCTCCCCCGCCCTTCCGCTCGAACGCCTTTTCCGCGATCCAGAGGGTCTGGGCGGGCAGCGCAGCGGCTGATTAAGGACGCTATTTTGCGCGTTTCTATTGCCGCAGCAAGCGTTTTTCTGCCACTTTGCTCAGTTTTTTTCGGGACCCGCGTCGTCTTGTCGTATGGCGGTCGAAAGGCCGGAGCGTTCCCGGCTTTTTGTGTTGCCGGGGGCAACCCGATCTGGTATGAATTCCTCCGGCCACTCACTCGGAGAAAGACCATGAACCATCGCGTCCCGTCACCGTCGGCGTTCGCCGTAAAATCAAGATGCACAATGAGTTGTGTTTCAGTCGGTCGGAGGCGTTCTCGCCATGTGATTGCGACGCTTTGCCTGGCCCTGCTCGGCGGACTCCCGGCCCGCGCACAGGACTTCACCCCCTTCGTCATCCCCCTGGAGGTCGATACGAGCCAGGGGATGTGGGTGAAAGACTACAAACCCATCGCGGTCGATTCCCCCAGGCTCGAAGCGTCCGGCGGGCATTTTGATCAGAATGGGCGGAAGGTGCGAATCTGGGGCGTGAACCTCTGTTTCGGGGCGAACTTCCCCACGCATGAGGACGCCCCCAAGGTCGCGGCCCGCCTGGCCGCCGCGGGCGTCAATTCCGTCCGGCTCCATCACATGGACACCTCCCGCTGGCCCGCCGGCATCTGGAGCCGGGATGGGCGGACCCTCGAGCCCCAAGCCCTCGACCGACTGGACTTTTTCATCAATGAGTTGGCCCAACGAGGCATTTTCATCAACGTCAATCTGCACGTGGGCCACAAGCACAGCGAGGTTCTGGGCCTGCCGGCGACAGACCGCGAGTTCGACAAGATCTACGGCATTTTCACCCCGGCCCTGATCGACGCCCAGAAGCAGTACGCCCGCCAGATCCTGACGCACGTAAACCCTTATCGCAAAGTCCGTTACGCCGACGACCCGGCAGTGGCCTTCGTCGAGATCACCAACGAGGACAGCTTCTTCATGTGGGACGCCGACGAAACGCTCCGGACGCTTCCCCCCTACTACGCCGACATCCTCCGCGGCCGGTTCAATTCCTGGCTCAGGGGCAGACACCAATCGGACGAGGCGTTGGCGGCCGCCTGGGGCAAGGGCGCAGAGCCGCTCGGCGACCAGATGCTCCAGAACGGCGCGTTGGGCGACTGGACTGCCGGTCAGACTGCCCCAAAGCACTGGAATCTCGAACAACATGAGGGCTGTTCGGCCACCCTGTCGCGTTCCCGGGATTCACGCTCGGACGTCATGCAGATCGCCATCGTCAAGTCCAACGAGACGCAGTGGCACCTCCAGTTCACCCAAGGCGGCCTCAAGCTGACGCAAGGCCGATACTACACGATCTCCTTCGACGCCGCCGGGCAGGCCCCCCGTCGGATAGGATGCACCGTCAGCCAGGCGCATTCCCCCTGGGGCAACCTGGGGATCTCGCGAACCGTGGATCTGGGCACGGACCTGCGGACCTACAGATTCGGTTTCGTCGCCACGGCCGACGAGGACGACGCCAGGATCAGCTTCGCGTTCAGCGGTGAGGCGACGCCGTTCCAGATCGGCCGAGTTGAGCTGCGACCCGGCGGGCAGGTCGGCTTGGCCCAAGGCGAGTCGCTCAAAACCGGCAACGTCGAGCTGTTCCGCGACAACGAAAGCACCGCCCGCATCCAGGATCGAATGATCTTCCTGGCCGAGACGGAGAAAGCTTATTTCGACGGCATGCGATCCTTCATCAAACAGGACCTCGGCAGCAAGGCTCTGGTGACCGGGACGATCGTCTTCGGGCCGCTGGGTCTGTACGCCCAGAGCGACATGGACTTCATCGACAGCCATGCCTACTGGCAGCACCCGAGTTTTCCCGGCCGGGCGTGGGATTCGAACAATTGGTTCATCCAGCAGAGGCCGATGAGCGACTATCCTGAGCAAGCGACGCTCTTTCGCATCGCGGCCGAGCGGTTCGGCGGCAAGCCGTTCACCCTGAGCGAGTACAACCATCCCGCCCCGCTGGACGCTCAGGCCGAGTGCGTGCCGATGGTCGCGTCGTTCGCCGCGGCGCAGGACTGGGACGGCATCTGGCTGTTCACCTACTCGCATGCGACGGACAACTGGACGCGCCAGACGCTGGCCAGCTTCTTCGACATGGACACAAACCCCGCCAAGTGGGGCTTCATGAGGGCGTGCACCGCGATCTTCCGTGACCGGGCGATGCAACCTCTGGAGACGGTCAAGGTGCTCCGCGTCGCAGGTCTGCCCGCCGAGGTGGGGACTCTGGCCCGCTTCTACAGCCAGTATGGCTCCAGTATGCTGAACGTCCTGACCGGCACATGCGGCATCGCGTATCAGGACATGCTCAAGAGCCGAATCATCCCGAACTACGAGAACATCGCGGCGGGACTGAGCGGCCGGAACTCCACGAGCATGACGTGGGACTTGGACTCCGACGGCAAAGGCTTCTATTCTGTCGTCAGCCCTGAGGCAAAGGTCTACACCGGCCACGCGAGCCGGTTCGAAAGTGAAACCAAGGGGGCCGTTCGACTGGCGAGCCCCGAGTTGGTCACCTTCACGATGACGCCGCTGGACGAGGGCTCGAAGATCCTCGTCACCGCCTGCGGGCGGTGCGAGAACACTGGGATGCAGTTCTCCGCGGACCGCCGGACCGTCGGTCGCAACTGGGGCCGCGCGCCGGTGCAAATCGAGACCGTGAAGGGAACGGTCGTTCTGCCGGAGGGAAAGTGGACGTGTCACGCACTGGCCCCGGACGGCAAGCCGAAGCAGGAGGTCCGCGTGACGGATCAGAACGAACAGGCCACGCTGGCGATGTCGCCGGAATACGGGACGATGTGGTATCTGCTCGAACGGCAACCGCAATAGTGGATTGGCGTCTCGTATGAGAAACCGAACCGTCGAAACAATCCGCTCGTCGATCTCAGGGGCTCTGCCCCTGAAACCCCGGCATTTTGCGCTTCGGGCCAATGGCATGGGGGAATTGCCTGTCGGCAATTCGTGCCTTCTTACGCCGGCATCCAAGAACCTCACACGATCACGCGAACACGCTCCGGTAGCGGCCCGGCTCCGCACTCTATTCCATGCTGCTGGCTCAAAACGAAAAATGCCGAGGGTCCGGGGGCAGAGCCCCCGAGGAATCGCGTCTGCGTGGACCTCCATTGGGCTGCTTCTCATCGCGCTGGGGACGGCGAACCCGGCGATAGCGTTCGACGGGCACACCGCCACGGAGGGTCCGCTGGTCCTCTCCATCGGCGACATGGCCAAAGTGACCGGGGCGAATCAGCCCGTTTACGTTGCAGTGACTCTGGAGAACACCGGCTCGACCCCTCTCGAAGTCGATGTTCGCATCGGCGATCTTGTGGACGAGTGGCATGCGGTCGGCGAATCAACCCGGCACGTCGCGATCGGTGCTCGCGACAAGACACAGACGGCGTTTCGGATTGCGGCCTCCCCGGGCGTGTTGTCCGCGTTGTACCCCGTCCACGTGTACGCCTCCTTCCGTCCCGGCAGACAGGAGAGAACGGCCCACGCGGTCCGCATCTTCGAGACGAGCTTTGAGGAACCCGTCGCGTCCAACACTCGGCCGGCGGACCTGCCAGTCAACGTCGTATCCGCTTCGGGCGCCCTGCCCTTGTGGTCGCTCAAGACGTTCCGGATGGCCTGGCAGTTCTTCGATCAGCCGTTACTGTACATGCCGGTGGGCTGGCAGGGCTCGGCGCCGGAGTCGTTCGCCTTTCTGGGCGTCGGGCCCGTCACGCGAGGCCAGACCAAACAGGCGATCACGATGCACCCCCCGTGGAAGCCCGGGGCCGGGACGGTCTTCGCGGAATACCGCGTCAAGCTGCCGGACGCCGCGCCGCTGACGCTGGCCTTCGCCAACGCCATCCGCGACAACACGGCCTCCGAGCCGCCCAGCGACGGCGTGACTTTTCGCGTCTGGGTCGGGGAGCAGAAGCTCTTCGAACGGCATACCGCCAGCAAGACATGGGTGGACGGCCAGGCGGATCTCTCGGCCTATCGAGGGCAGACCGTGCTCCTGCGACTGGAGAGCCACCCGGGCCCCAGGCGGGACACGACGTGCGATTCGTCCTTCTGGGGCGAGCCGGTCCTGATCGCCGGTCCGCGGCCCGAGCCGACGCCCGAAAGCGTCAAACAACACAGACGCGACGCCGCGATCGCCCTGGCCAAGACCGGCGTGGGCGAGGGCACAGCCTTCACACTCGACGGTGGCTATCGCGCCGCTGTCGTGCAGGGCGACGCCGGGCTCCTGGACGCGGCCATTGCAGTCGGGAACAAGGACGCGTGCGTGGTCTTCGACGGTCTGCGGGTCTCCGTGCTCGGATCTGGAGTCGGCGCAGGTCCGTCGCCCGTCACTTTGGCCAACGGCGCGAGCTGGATCGTCGAAGGCGGCGAGTTGCGTGTCATACAGCGCCTGAACCTCGCAGGCGAACGGTTCGATCTGACGGTGCGGATGTGGTCGCAAGGCGCCGGCCTGCGGATCAAAGTCGATTGCCCCAAGCGAATCACGGATTTCGCCCTGGGCACTGCGGATCGGAAGGCCCCCCGCGTCTATTACGGCCACGGCTACTGCATCGTCGAGCCGCAGGCGTTTCGCGCGGACTTCGGCGGGCACAATCTCTCGACCAGTCACGTCGGGTTCGACTTCGACGGCGGCCTGTCGCTGCTGGTCGCCACCGACCATCCGCCGGACTTCCTGGAGGTGAACCCCGACAGCCGGACCTATGCCCTCCATACGCACATGGACGCGATGATGACGCTCGTGCCCAGCGTCGCGGGCGCGTTCGACTGCGCGAGGAAGTACCGTCCGTTGTACGACAAGAAGCCTGCGTCCGGCTTCGCCCGCAAGGCGGGCCGGTTCGTCTTCGACATCTGGGGCGGCCGCTACGCCGAGATCGCCGACACGATGCGGGAGATGATCGACTACGGCCTGACGGATTCGCTGCTGACGGTGCACGTCTGGCAACGATGGGGGTACGACTATCGCCTGCCGGACATTTACCCGCCGCTGCCTTCGCTCGGGACGGTCGAGGACATGCGAAGAATCGCCCAAATCTGCGCCGACCACGACATCCCGTGGGGCCTGCACGACAACTACATCGACTTCTATCCGGACGCCCAAGGCTATAGCTACGATCACATCTGCTTCACGGAGGACGGCCGGCCCATCCAAGCCTGGCTCAACGAAGGCCGGGGCGCCCAGAGCTATCGATGGCGGCCGGACCGCTTCATGCCGTGGCTCCAGCGAAACCTCGGACTGATCGGGCCGACCCTCAAGCCCACGGCCTACTTCATCGACGTCTTCACCTCGATCAACTGCATCGACTTCTACGACCGCTCCGGCCAATTCCATTCGATGCTGGAGACCCGCAAGAACTGGGGCGAGGCCTTCGCCTGGATTCGCGACACGCTGGGCGGCAACGCCCCGACGACCTCCGAGGCCGGAGACGACCAGTTGATCGGCTACCTGGACGGCGCGGACTGCCAGCACTTGCAACTCTCGCCCGAGGGCAAGTCGTTCTGCATCACGCTGAACTGCCGGGATTGGGAGCGAACGCCGTGGTACGACGCGGTGCTGCACGACAAGTTCAGCCTGCACGGCGTGGGCTACTCCGACCGCTACCAGGGCGGCCGGAGCCGGCAGGCCCACGGCATCGAGAGCGACGACTACCTCAGCGCCGAGATCCTGGAGGGCCACGCGCTGATGATCGACGCCCAGGCGTTCGGACGCGGCGCGGTGCGAAAGTACTGGCTGGCCCAGGACTTTGTCCGCAGCATCGCCTTCGACGAGATCGCCGACGTGCGGTTCGTCGAAGGCGACATCCACAGGCAGACCGTCGCATGGAAATCCGGCGCGACGGTCCACGTGAACCGCGGCCAAACCGACTGGCAGACGGCGGGACGCACAATGCCGCCTCATGGGTACTGGGCAGCCAACGGCGACGTCGAGTCGAGCGTTGAGAGGATCGACGGCGTCACGGTCGAACAGTCGCGGGGTCCGGAGCGATGGTACTTCAACGCCAGGGGCTTCGGGCCCGACGGCCAGTTGGCGATCCGTCCCCAGGCAGAGAAGGTGGAGTCGCTGGGGGATCGGCGGTTCAAACTCATCACAAGCTGGCAGGCCCATGAGCCGGCGCCGAAGGATCTGCACGTGTTCATCCACTTCACGAGCGACCAATCCGCCCGCTCGGACGGCATCGCCTTCCAGAGCGGCGGCCGACCTTCGCCCGACACGAGCCAGTGGACCGGGACGGTCCGCCTGGGCGAGAACTGGACCGTGCAGATCCCGGCGCAGTGCGGGCCCGGCGAGTACCAGATCCTGGTCGGCCTGTGGGACCCGGCCGGCGGGCGTCGCTACGGCCTGCTCGGCGACGACGACGGGACGATGCGATACAGGCTGGGAACGCTGGTCGTCTCGGACGCCTCCGACCGAAATGGAGGATTGCGTCTGGTCAAAGCGGACGCCGCCAATCACGAAACTCCAACGTGGAACGTCCAGCGGATCGCGGTCGATTTCGGACCTGCGATCACCGAAGGGGCGTTTCGTTGCGAGCGGGCTGGGAACCAGCTCGCCGTCACTCCCCTGCCGCAGCTCGGCCCGTTCTCCGTGGCGCTGAGGCCTGCGAGACTGGGGTTGGACGCATCGGACAAGGCCCGGTCAATCGCGGCGGTCGATGCCCAGGGACAGGAGTTCCGCCGCGTCGAGTTCGATCAGGCCGACGGGCTCATCCGATTCACGACCCGTCCCGGCGAATTCGCGTATAGAATCAAGCTGGATATCGAAGAGCAACCTAAAAGCTCATTTGAGAGGTAGATCGATGAGGAATCCGTTGACAACCTGCGGCGTCCTGTGCCTGACGATCCTGGCCACGGCGTGGTCCGCGTCGGCCGACGATGCGGCCAATCCTGTGGTCCTGTTCGATTTCGGGCCGGGCTTCGATGCCGGAACGGTCGCCACCAGCGACGCCAAGGCGACGACCACGTCCGAGGGCGCGCTGCGAGTCGAGATGGGTCACCAGGCCCCCTGGCCCGGCGTCACACTCAAGGCCCCCGCCGGCAAGTGGGACCTGTCCCCCTACGAATACATCAGGCTCGACGTGACCAATCGAGGCGGCCGGCCGCTGGCGGTCTTCTGCCGCGCCGACAATCCCGGCGCCGACGGCACGGATCACTGCGTGACCGACCAGATCGCCCTGGCCCCCGGGACCACGCAGACGCTGACCGTTCGCATCTTCCCGGTCCCCTGGAAGCTCGACAAGCCGCTGGACCTGATCGGCATGCGGGGCAACCCCGTCCACGCGGGCAAGCTCGACACCGCCAACGTCACGCAACTGCTCGTCTTCGCGACCCACCCGACCGAAGACCACGTGATCGAGATCGACAACATCCGCGCCGGCGGGCGGGTGCAGATCCTGGACGCGTCGTCCTTCCTGCCGTTCATCGACGAGTTCGGGCAGTACGTCCACAAGGACTGGCCGGGCAAGATCCGCACCGTCGCAGGCCTGCGCATCGAGAACCAGAAGGAACAGGAGGACCTCCAGACCCACACCCGGCCCCAAGGCTGGAACAAATACGGCGGCTGGATCGACGGGCCGCGTCTGAAGGCGACAGGCTACTTCCGCGTCCAGAAGCACAAGGGCAAGTGGTGGCTCGTGGACCCGACCGGCCGCCTGTTCTGGTCGCACGGCGTGGACTGCGTCCACAGTTCCGATCCGACGCCGATCACCGACCGCGAGCAGTACTTCCGCGGCCTGCCGGGCCGGGATTCGCCGCTGGCGAAGTTCTACGGCCAAGGAAGCTGGGCCCCCCACGGCTACTACAGCACGCACACCCCGTACAGGACCTACGACTTCAGCCTGGCCAATCTCTTCCGCAAGCACGGCGAGGAGTTCGAGACCGCGTTCGCCGACATCACGCACCGGCGTCTGGAGAGCTGGGGCGTCAACACGATCGCGAACTGGTCCGACGAGCGGGTGTACCTCCTGCGGCTCACGCCGTACGTGGGGACCATCCATTTCGAGGCCAAGAAGCTCGAAGGCTCGGAAGGCTACTGGGGCAAGTTCTACGATGTCTTCGACGCCAGTTTCCACGACAACCTGCGGGCGGCCTTCGAATCCCAAAGGGGCAAGTCCGCCGGCGATCCCTGGTGCCTGGGGTACTTCGTGGACAATGAACTGTCGTGGGGCGACGACACGTCGCTGGCGGTGGCGGCGCTGACCTCCCCCGCCGACCAGCCGGCGAAAGTCACCTTCGTGAACGACCTGCAGGACAAGTACGAGACCATCGAGAGTCTCAACGACGCCTGGGGAACCCGGCACGCCTCGTGGTCGGCGATGCTCCAGAGCCGCGAGGCGCCGGACAAGACCAAGGCCCGCGAGGACCTGGAGGCCTTCTACACGAAGACCGCCGAGACATACTTCAGCACGATCCGCAAGGAACTCAAGCGGGTCGCGCCGGATCAGCTCTACCTGGGCTGCCGGTTCGCCTGGGTGAACGATCGGGCCGCCGAGGCCGCCGCGAAGTTCTGCGACGTGGTCAGCTACAATCGCTACGAATACAGCGTGGAGGACCTCAAGCTGCCCGGGGGGGCGGACCTCCCGCTGATCATCGGCGAGTTCCACTTCGGCGCCCTGGACCGCGGCATGTTCCACACGGGCCTGCGCCGGACCGAGAGCCAGCAGGACCGCGCCGACACGTACAAGCGATACGTCCAAGGCGCCCTGCGAAATCCCGCGATCGTCGGAACGCACTGGTTCCAGTACAAGGATCAGCCCACCACCGGCCGGGGCGACGGCGAGAACTACCAGATCGGCTTCGTCGACATCTGCGACACGCCGTACCCCGAGATCGTCCAGGCGGCCCGCGAGGTCGCTCGTTCGATGTACGAGTATCGCTACGACGAGATCGACTGAAGAGAAGACAGGACCGATGAGACGAATCGGATGGACGGGTTCTATCCGCCCGACGAATTCTTCAGGGCCGCACGATACTTCATCACAAAGCCCGAGGGCTTGTAGCTCTCTTTCGCCTGGCGCAGACCCGGATCGCCCAGGTCCTGCTCGCGATTGATCCGCTCGTACTTGTCCGGCAGCACCGACGCGAACGCCTGGTTGACGTACTGGTAGATCCCCTTGTGCCGGTCCTCGAAGATCGCCTTCTCGAAGTGAATGACGAACACCTTGCCCAAGGCGAGCTCCTCGCCGAGCGTGTAGGCCATCGGCTCGTCGTTGATGTAGAAGATCCCGCCGCAGAGCTGGAGGTATTCCATGTTCTCCAGGGCCTCGCGGGCCGCGGCGTAGTCGCCCGGCGCGTCCTGCCCCTGACGCCATTGCTCCAGGACCTGCAGCGCGTCGTCCGCATACTCCTCCAGCAACGGCCTGGCGACGCACGCGTTGTTGCGGAGAAACAGGTTGACGAGGTTCTTCTTCTTGTGGAGCTGGCGGCCGGAGAGGTCCGCCATCTTGTCCCGCGGATAGAGGTAGTCGAAGTTGTCGCGATCCTCCCAGACGCGGCAGCCCATCCTCGCGAGCTGCTCGGCCTGCGAGGCCGTCGCGGCCTTCATCGTCCCGTGCCGCTCGAACAGGGAGCGCAGAACCGCCTCATCCGGCAGGCCGAACGGTAACATGAAGAACGGCTCGGCGTCCCGGCCCGCGATGACGAACAGGTCCTCGTCCAGACGAGACACCTCGTATCGGTGGGCGTCGCGGAACAGGTAGACGCCCGCGAAAGTAAGCTCCGACAGCCCCTCGGGCAGACGCTGGAAGCGGGGATGCAACTGGGGCCTTTGCTCCAGAACCAGAGGCGAGAACTCAGGGTATTGCTCGATCATATTCCCAAGGCCCGATGCACGCGCCAATCCTGCGCATCCTGCGAAAGACACGGTGCGCCCGGCGCGCTCCACGCGTTCTTCCGATCGTCGCGTTCTATCGTGCCACAAGTCCCGACTCGATTCAATACCCTCGTCCGGCGATCTGAGCCCGGATTGACCACGCCCCGGGCCGGCCCTATAATGCGGGCGTTCTTTTCAAGGAGTGTCGCCATGGATTCAGAGCGAAACGACTATTCGCAGCCTGGCCGTTCACCCGACGGCCCCAAATCCGGCCCGGAGCCTGTTCCCGTCCCGCCGCGAGCCAATCCGCCGTATCCGCCCTTCGCCCAGCGGCCGCGAACCAGCGGCTGGCGGATCCTCTGGGGCGTCCTGTTCGGCCTGTCCGTGCTGGCCAACGTCGGACTCTTCCTCCTGTTGATCGTCGTCGTCTTCGTCCTTTCGGGCGGCGCCGGGTACGGCGAAGCCGTCCTGCGAGAAGGCCCGCGCAGCAGCCGGATCGCGGTGGTGAATATCGACGGAGTCATCGACGAATCGCAGGCCGACGAGGTCTACCGCCAGCTCAAGGCAGCCCGCGAGGACGGCGCGGTCAAGGGCGTCATCCTCCGCGTCAACTCCCCCGGCGGCACGATCTCGGCCAGCGACCGGATCTATCGCGAGATCGTCAACTTCCGCAACGAACAGGGCCTGCCGGTGATCGCCTTCATGCAAGGGATGGCCGCCTCCGGCGGCTACTACGCCTGCGCCGCCTGCGACGAGATCCTCGCCGAGCCGACCGCCATCACCGGCTCCATCGGCGTCATCATGTCGCACTTCGTCTTCCAGGAACTGCTCGAAAACAAGCTGGGCATTCAGCCGGTCTATGTCACCAAGGGCCAGAAAAAGGACTGGCCCAGTTCCTTCCGCAAGCCGAGCGACGAGGAGCTTGCCTATCTCGACGAGCGTCTGCTCGAGCCGGCCTATCAGCGGTTCATCCGCGTCGTCAAGGAGGGCCGCTCGAAAGTGCTCGGCGACGAGGAGGTGAGGAAACTGGCCGACGGCAGCATCTTCGTCGGCGAGGAAGCAGTCAAGGTCGAACTGATCGACAAGACCGGGTATCTGGACGACGCAATCGCGACGGTCAAGACTCGCGTCGGAATCGACAAGGCCCAGGTGATCGAGTACCGCAAGCCGCTGTCGGTCATGGACCTCCTGATGACGCAGGGCCGCGCCAAGACGAGCCTCCTGCATCTGGACAGCGCCAAGCTGTTCGAGCTGGGCACGCCGCAAGTGCTGTACTTGTGGCATGGGTATTGATGTCGTGTCGAGAACCGAAAGAGATGAAACCATGAATCGACTGCTGGTCGGAGCGGCTTTCGTATTCTGTCTCGCGGGCGTCGCCCGATGTGGCGGCCCAGTGACGGGTCGGATCGCCGTCAGCTCGGACGGCGAAGGCTTCGTCGAGCAACCATCCGGCGCGAGGTACGTGCCGTTCGGCACGAACTACTACGACCCTCACACCGGCTGGGCCCCCAAGATCTGGCGGCAATTCGATCCCAACGAGGTCGCGAAGCACTTCGAAATCATGAGCGGCCTCGGGGTCAACTGCGCGAGGATATTCCTCACCGCGGCCACGTTCCAGCCGGACGCGAACGCCGTCGACGAGACGGCCCTCAAGAAGCTGGATGCCCTCATCGCGATCGCCCGCCGGTCCGGGGTCCGACTGATCCTGACCGGCCCCGACCACTGGGAAGGCGTCCCGGCCTATTGGAAGCCCGACCGCTTCGCCGGCGAGCAGGCCCTCCAGGCATTGGATCGCTTCTGGCGGACCCTCGGCGCTCGATATCGAGGCGAGCCCGCCATCTTCGCGTGGGACCTGCTCAATGAGCCCCATCTGCCATGGTTCGTCGAAACCTGGCGGCCTGCGTGGGGAAAATGGCTACAGGCCAGGTATGCAAGCCGGGATGCTCTGAAGGCCGCGTGGTCGGGCGAGCTCGCCGAGCAGGAGGACTGGGGAACCGTCGCCCCGCCTTTGGACAAGGCCGAACGGGACAATCCCCGCCTGCTCGACTGGCAACTCTTCCGGGAACACCTCGCGGACCAGTGGGTTCGCAGGCAGGTCGAAGCGATCCGGGCGAGCGACCCGACGCACCTGGTGACCGTGGGTTTCATCCAATGGTCCTATCCCCTCGTGCGAACGGGCAATCCGAGCCTGTATGCGGCCTTCAATCCGAGGCGACAGTCGCAATGGCTCGACTTCGTCTGCATGCACTTCTACCCCCTCCTGGGCCGGCCGTTCGAATCGCAGGAAGCATGGGACAGGAACCTCGCTTATTTGCAGACAGTCCTGGCCTATTGCCACGTCGGCAAGCCGGTCGTGCTGGGCGAATACGGCTGGTACGGCGGCGGCGCTCCCCGCAATCTGCCCTCCCTGACGGAGGACGAACAGGCTCGCTGGATCGTCGCGGAGATTGAAGCATCCAGGCAAGTGACAACCGGCTGGCTCTCCTGGCCATTCGCCGACACGCCGGACTCGACCGACATGAGCAAGTTCGGCGGGCTCGTGCGTTCAGACCTGACGCTCAAG
>JAAYVJ010000051.1 GCA_012517265.1 Planctomycetota bacterium
CGCAAGCCACAGAGCGAGGGCAAGAGCCCCCATATGAACGAGCCCGTCTGCACTGGTTGGGTACAGAAACACATCTCCGGGCCCCGCCGGGGTCTCCGGCTCCGGTTCTGCAGGGGGCTCGACGTCAGGCGCGACCTCAGGAACCGACGCGACCGAGTCTCGCTTGTCTTCCCCATGGTGAGCCTCGCTCGGAAGGTCCAGGAGCATCGCATCTCGCTGAGAACGCGCCGGCATTGATCCAGGGCTTTCAACATGCAGAGATTCGTCCGACGGCGTCTCGTCAAGCTGGGGGACGCACACCGCCTGCCCGCAGTGCGGACACCTGCCCTTCTTTCCGGCATATGCGTCCGGCACCGCAAGCCTCCGACCGCATCTCTCGCACAAGAACCGAATCATAATCCCAGCATACAGGAATCGTAACGGCAAGGTCAACTGTAGGCATGCAGAACGCGAAACCAAGCCGAGGGAAACACCCCGGGCTCTGGGTAGTAGCACCGGGGTACAGAAAGGAAGTGAAGTCTGCTGCTCCCCTCGCGGCAACCCTCGCCCGATGAGAATGCCGGGCTCTGCTCCTTTCTTCATCGGCTAATACGCTTGGCCCGATAACATGTTCAGTTCGTTCGGCGCCAACTTGCGGCCCGTCCGACAGGGCGAGAATCCCCCATTCGCCTCAGGCGCATTGCTCTGTGCGACGGGCGACGGTAGTCGCCCTACCTGGGCAGCGTCACGACTTCGCCCTCTCGGCCGGTCATCAGCTCGATGATCTCGGCCGGCGTCTCGGCCTCCTGAAGCCGGGCGACGAAATCCTCGTCGTGCACCATCCGGCACAGGCGGGCCAGCGTGTGCAGGTGGTGGCGGTCGTCCTGCGAGGCGGTCAAGAAGAACAGCCGGGTCAACCGCCCGTCGGGGGCGCCGAAGGCGATGCCCTGCGTCCGCGCCACGACGAGGATCGGTTCGGCGATCGCATCGGGCAAAGGCCGGCGGGGATGGGGAATCGCGATGCCCCCTTCCATCGCCGTGCTGCACAGTTCCTCGCGGTGCATCACGGCGTCCAGCAGCTCCTGCTCGTTGTAGACCTTCCCGGTCGCTGTGGCCAACGAGACCAATTCCCGCAGAGTGCTGTCCTTCGTGCGAGAACCCAGGTTCGTCGTGACGGCTTCGCGGTTCAACATGGGCGTTATGATCAGCTCATCCTGCGACGTCTCTCGCTGCGCGGTCATGCCGGCGTCGACTTCAGCCAGATGGTCGTGGCTCATGCCGCCCATCTGCTGCTGAAGCCACTCGGTGATCTGGGCCCGGTTGAACCGATACTGGCCCCCCACTTTCTGGCAGGGGATCTCCCCTCGCTGGGCCATGCGCTCCACCCGCCGCAAGTCGGCTCCCAGCATGCGGGCGACTTCCTGAATGGTCAGAGTCCTGTATGGCATACTCAAGAATCGATTATCGACAATTGACGATCGCGGATTGAGGATTCCACGCCGGCCTCAACCGCCGGCCGCGATCCAGAGTGCAAATCTTACCCCCGCGACGGGATATCCGCAAGCCCCGGAGGTTTCCGTCGACTTGTGAACCCTTGGGCGAGGAATCGGGACGAAGGGCTCGATATGACCACGGGAGACTGCCGGACCGGAAAGGATGCACGACAGGAAAAAATCAGGGCCGGCACAATCCGTCGCGGCCGGCCCCGTCCTTTTCCACCGTGAGCCTGCTTAGCCCCACCACAGGAGTCTACGCCCACAGGGAACCGCACGGGTCTGCCTGCACACCCGTGCGACCGCCCGCCGCTGAATCGGCGTCAAACGCCGCCGACTCGATCCGCCGGGCCGGATACACTCCACAGCGCCCATGTTCGCCCAGTAGTCCAGAACTTCCACCCACTCACTACTGTAGGCGTGCCCCAAGGCCGCAATGTTGATGAAAATCTGCCGCAATTCTTCAGAATTCCACAGAAACGACCGTCAGTCCGCCCGGCCCGCTCGATCAGATCGGGGCGCCGCCGCGGGACATGGCCGCCAGGAACTCCTTGTTTGTGGGGTACTTTTTCAGCAGCTTGCCCAGGGCCTCGATGGCGTCGCGCGGCCCATAGTTGGACAGAACCCGCCGCAACGTGACCAAACCCCGGCTGTGGTCCGGCGAATAGAGCTTGGCCTCCTTCCGCGTGCCGCTGGCCGGAATATCGATCGCCGGCCAGATCCGCAGCTCGGCCAGCGATCGGTCCAGGACCAGCTCGCTGTTGCCCGTACCCTTAAATTCCTCGAAGATCAACTGGTCCATGCGCGAGCCCGTATCCACCAAGCAGGTGGCGATAATCGTCACGGAGCCGCCGTTCTCGATGGTTCTGGCCAAACCGAACAGCCGTCGGGGGATCTCCAGCACGCCGGCCTCCAGACCGCCCGTCATGGTGGGCCGGGAAGCGCCGCCCCGCCGGGTGCGGTTGTTGAACGCCCGGCCGACCCGCGTGAGGCTGTCGATCATCAGGACCACTTCGTGCCCGCACTCCAGCTCGGCCTGCACGTGGGCCAGCACCAGTTCGGCCAGCTCGCAATGCTCGTCGGCGGTGTGGTCGCTCGTACTGGCGACCACCTCGGTCCCCACGCACGCCCGGCGGAAATGCGTGACCTCCTCAGGCCGCTCGTCGACCAGCAGCACGAGGATGCGGGTCTTGGGCGAACTGAACCGGATCGCTCCGACCATCTGCTCCAGGAGGATCGTCTTGCCGGCCTTGGGCGGCGAGACGATCAACTGCCGCGTGCCCTTGCCGATCGGCGCGATCAGGTCCACGATCCGCATGCTCTCCTGCTTGCAGGCGCCCAGGTCGAACCGCTCATAGGGGTCCACCGCCACCAGGTCGGAGAAGTGCGGACGGCCTCGGAACTGCGCCGGCGGCAACCCGCCTACGGAGTCGACGGAGACCAGAACGCGTTTGCCTTTCTTGACCTCGACGGAACCGCTGATCGCGGCGCCCTCGACGATCCCGAACCGGCGAACCAGATCCGACGGAACGGTCGCAGTCAACGGGCCGACCCGATAGGAACGATCCGCCGTGCGGAGAGAAAACTGATCTTTGTTGATGCGTTTTAGAATACCAGCAACTGTTTCGCTCATGAACACCTTCCATGGGATTTGGGCCCCAGGCGAAGATTGCCGCCTTTGAGACCCACCTGTGCAGCGGACACTTCAGGGCCAGCCCAAG
>JAAYVJ010000052.1 GCA_012517265.1 Planctomycetota bacterium
CCCGCCAATCCGCTGCTGCAACTGGTGGACGTGCGGGCGGTGTCGAAGATCGCCCACGATCGGGGGGCCAAAGTCGCAGCCGACAACACGTTCCCTTCGCCGTACTTCCAGAGGCCGCTGACGCAGGGGGCCGACGTCGTGGTGCACAGCACGACCAAGTACATCAGCGGGCACAGCGACGTCATCGGCGGGGCGGTGGTGACCAGCGATGACAGACTGTACGAGGCGATCAAGTCCTATCAGAACGCCGCAGGCGCGGTGCCGGGACCCTGGGATTGCTGGCTGAGCCTGCGCGGGCTCAAGACACTGGCGATCCGCATGAGACAGCACGAGGCCAACGCACGGGCGATTGCCGGGTTCCTGGAGAACCACTCCGAGGTTCGAGAGACGATCTACCCCGGCCTGCCGAGCCATCCGCAACATGACTTGGCCAAGGCCCAGATGGACGGCTTCGGCGCGATGGTCACGTTCCGCCTGGACGGCGGGGTCGAGCGGGTCCGGCGGTTCGTGAAGGCGCTGAGAGTCTTTCTGTTCGCCGAAAGCCTCGGCGGGGTCGAATCGCTGGTCTGTCATCCGGCGACGATGAGCCATGCGACCCTCACGCCCCAGGAGCGGGAGCAAATGGGAATCACCGACGGCACGATTCGCCTGTCCGTGGGTATTGAAGATATTGAAGATCTGATCGAGGACCTGGACCAGGCGCTGCAGAACAATTGACTTCGATGGGGGCGCCGGCGTGCGGCGTGCCCACATCCTGTTGTTCTGGAGTTTCGATCCGGCTATGATTCGGATCAAGCGCTGCACGGTCTCGTGGGTTGAGTGAGTCGAAGGACAGGCCGGCTGAGGAATTGTCAGTGGATTGTGACCCCATGCGGGAGAAGGTATTGGTAGCGATGAGCGGCGGAGTGGATTCCGCCGTGGCGGCCGCACTGCTGGTGGAGGCCGGATACGATGTGACCGGGGTCTTTCTCTGTCTTCAGGGAAGTCGTGATTCCGACGGCAGGGACGGCTCGCCCTGCGATTCCCAGGATGCTGCGGACGCGCAAGCGATCGCCTCTCGGTTGGGGATTCCGTTTCACACGTTGTCCGTCGCCGATGAATTCGCCAGGATCATCGACAGCTTCGTCGGCGAGTACGAGAACGGCAGGACCCCCAACCCGTGCATTCGATGCAACGAGCGGGTGAAGTTCGGCCGGCTGTTCGAACTGGCCGATTCCGTCGGGGCGCGCCATGTGGCGACCGGCCACTACGCCCGGATCGCCGAGCGAGGCGGCCAACCGGTGATTGCCCCGGCCCGGGCGAGCGGAAAGGACCAGTCCTACGTGCTCTTTCGCCTTTGGCGGCAGTGGCTGGGGAGAGTCTTGTTTCCTGTTGGGGACCTGGAGAACAAGCAGATCGTGCGGGAGATTGCGGGGAGACTGGGGCTGGAAGTTCGCGACAAGCCCGACAGCCAGGACGTCTGCTTCGTCCCTGATGGCGACTACGCCAGTCTGCTGAAAGCTCGCGGCGGTCGGGCTCTACGAGCGGGGAGGATCGTCGATTCCGGTGGCAAGATCCTCGGCAAACACGATGGCTATGGCCGATTCACGATCGGCCAGCGTCGCGGCACCGGCGTAGCGATGGGGCGGCCTGCGTATGTGATCGGCATCGACCCGGTGAACGCGGTCGTCACGCTCGGCTTTCGTGAAGAACTCTTGGCGGATGGGTTGGCCGCTTGCGAGGCCAATTGGCAGGTGGATGTGCCTTTGTCCTTCGATGCGATCGTCAAGATCCGCTACAATCACCGCGGCGCACCGGCGAGGGTCACGCTCACAGGCAATGGCACGTTCGAAGTGCGCTTCCGCGATCCCATCGAGGCCGTGACGCCGGGCCAGGCGGCCGTCGCGTATTCCGACGGATGTCTTCTCGGCGGGGGAGTGATAGAGAGAAGTTCGAAGCGTGATGTTTGATTTATGATGAGGAGACTCTGAAATCAGCAGTCAACAATCGACAACCGACAATTGCGATCTGTCCCGTTACGCAAGGCAGACGAGTCTCTCAGAGTTCGGCGTCGAGGGCCAATGGTCGCTTCTCAAGGGCAGCGCATTGGTCGTCGGCGTCGGCGGGCTGGGCTCGTGGGTCTCGGAGCTGCTCGTTCGCGCGGGCGTCGGTCGTATTCGCCTGGCCGATGACGACTACGTCGAGCTCACCAACATCCACAGGCAGGCGATGTACACCGAGAGCGACGCGGCCGCCCGCAAGCTGAAGATCGACGCGGCGGCCCACCGGCTTCGGGAGATCAACTGCCGGGTTCAGATCGAGACCTTCCGCACACGGATGGATCGGCTCACAGCCGAGAGGCTGATGCAGGATGTGGACGTGGTCGTGGATGGGACGGACAATTTCGAGACTCGATTCATCCTCAACGACTGTGCGATGAAGCTGTCCAAGCCCTGGGTGTTCGCCGGAATTCTGGGCACGAGAGCCCAGATGATGACCGTCGTGCCCGGCAAGACGCCGTGTCTGCGGTGCCTGATGGATGCGCCGCCCGCATGCACCGATGGTGCCTTCCGGCGTCCCGGCGCCGTGCTGGGCGCGGCGGTCGCGGTGGCGGCTTCTTTCGAGGCGACCGAAGCGGTCAAGATCCTCTCCGGCCATATCGACCGAATCAATCCCTACCTGCTGGTGTTCGACGTGTGGAGCAACTTCATCAGGCAGATCGACGTCTCGACGCCGCGAGCCGATTGTCCGTGCTGCGTTCACAAGCGATTTGAGTTCCTCGATTCGTGAGCGATGCGGAGACGACGCGTCTCGACCGCAGCGCGGGCGGTCCTCGCTCTCAGGGCCAGATGCCAGTCGGTCGGAATCGCCATTCGGGGTCGTTCAGTCGGATGAGCGCGAACCGCCCCTTGAGAACGCTTCCATTGAGTTCCAGCGTCAGGGAATCCTCCCTGGGATCGCAGGGCCGGTAGACGCCGGAATCGGCGATTCTCACCTTGCCGGTTCCTTTCTGGACAGGGCCTTCGTACGCGAGGAACCGCGTCGGGTGATCGAAGATCTTCTCGGCCCGGACTTCGTGGGTCAGGCAGTACGCGGGTTCGTGCTCCAGTCGAAACGTGGCCAGAACGCCATCCTGCTCGAGCATGAGATCCCAATGCACGCCTTCGGGGGTCGTGTGCTCCTGGACGACGAACCTGAGAACCATAACCACAAATCCAGCCGGAATTCTTGTCAAAAGCCGCGAACGAGGGTATCATAGCACAGGTAGTTATACGAAGCCAGGGGAGCCGCAGCGCCGAACCTGTCGCGCCGGCTGAGAGATCGCGTCTGAGCGATGACCCTAAGAACCTGATCAGGTTAGGACCTGCGAAGGGAGGCTTGGCAAGGCATGCAAGCACTCCTGTTCCAGGGGTGCTTCTTTTTTTTGTGGGTGGATTGGATGATGTCGCTGAAGGTGAACGGCGTCGAGCGGCAGTTCGCGGCGGACCGGATGCCCGGCACGCTGACGGCGCTGCTGGACGCGCTGGGCGTGGGGACCGACGCGGTCGTCGCGGAGGTGGACGGTCGGATCGTGCGCCGCGAGGAGTTCGCCCGGACCGAGATCCGGGACGGACAGCAGATCGAATTGATCCGATTGATGGGAGGTGGATGAGCCCATGGACAAGTTGACCATCGCCGGCAGGACGTTCGATTCGCGGCTGCTCGTGGGGACCGGCAAGTTCTCGTCGCCGCAGGTCATGGCCAAGGCCCTGGCCGCGTCGGGCGCCGAGATCGTGACCGTCGCCCTTCGCCGGGTGGATATCGACAACCCGGCCGACGACACGCTTCGGGAGATCGACCGGGAGCGGTTCCTCCTGCTGCCGAACACGTCGGGGGCTCGAACCGCCGACGAGGCGGTCCGTCTCTCGCGGCTGGCTCGCGCCGCCACCGGCATCCACTGGGTCAAGCTCGAGGTCACGCCGGACCCGTATTACCTGCTGCCGTGCCCGATCGAGACGCTCAAGGCCGCGGAGATCCTGGTGAAGGAAGGCTTCGTAGTCCTGCCCTACATCAACGCCGATCCGATTCTCGCCAAGCGTTTGCAGGACGTCGGGACCGCGACCGTGATGCCGCTGGGCAGCCCGATCGGCTCCAATCAGGGTCTCAAGACGCGCGCCTCGCTGGAGATCATCGTCGAGCAGAGCACCGTGCCGGTCGTCGTGGACGCCGGCCTGGGACTGCCTTCGCACGTCGCGGAGGCGATGGAGATCGGGGCCGACGCGGTGCTGGTCAACACCGCGATCGCCACGGCGGGGGACCCCGTCGAGATGGCGACCGCGTTCAAGCTGGCGGTCGAGGCGGGGCGCAAGGCGTTCCAGGCTGGACCGAGGGCCCCGGCGCGCAACGCGGAGGCTTCAAGCCCGTTGACCGGGTTTCTGAGGAACCCGTGAGAAGTTCGATTGTCGATGTGTGATGTTTGATCTATGAGTTCGCAATCCATCCATTCCATTCTCGCGCATCTGCACCTCGATACGGACCGGGGCGTGTGGGAGCGGAGACTGTCCGAAGTGACGTCGCGGGACGTGGAGGCCGCGCTGGCCTGGCGGCCGGGAACCTACAGCCAGGCGAAACTGGTCGCGCTGGTTTCCCCCGCGGCCGAGGAATATCTCGAACCGATGGCCGAGCTGGCCCAGCAGTTGACGATTCAGCGATTCGGCCGAGCCATGCGGCTGTACGCGCCGGTGTACCTGTCGAGCTATTGCGTCAATCGCTGTCGGTACTGCGGCTTCAATCGGGACAATCGATTCACCAGGGCTCGATTGACCGTCGATGAGGCGGTGGCCGAGGCGCGGATCCTTGCTGCGGAGGGCTACCGCGACATTCTGCTGGTCAGCAGCGAAGACAAAGCGTACATCGATGTCCCCTATCTGACGGAACTGGCCGGGCGGCTCAAGGCCGGGGCACATGGCGTCGATCCTGCCGCTTGCGGCCTTCAGCCCAACGCCTTCAGTTTCATCGGCATCGAGATCTACCAGATGTCGGCCGAGGAATACAAGCAGCTCTTTGCGGCGGGCGTCGACGGAGTCACGCTGTATCAGGAGACCTACGACCGCCAGGTGTACGCCCAGTATCATCCCGGCGGGCCGAAGGCGGATTACGACATGCGGCTGCGCGCCCCCGACGACATGGGCGCGGCGGGCATGCGGGAGATCGGCCTGGGCGTGCTTCTGGGCCTGGCCGACTGGCGGATCGAGACGCTGGCTCTGGCCGAGCATGCCTGGCATCTGATTCGGCGGCACTGGCAGTCTCGCGTGTCGTTCTCCTTCCCGCGGCTGCGATCCGCGTGCGGAGTGTCGTCGTCCGAGTTCCCCCATCTGCTGACGGACAAGAATCTCGTCCAGATGATGCTCGCATTGCGGCTGTGTTTCTCCGATTCCGGAATCGTGCTCTCGACGAGGGAGCCGGCCGATTTGCGCGATCGGCTCATGGGCCTGGTCGTGACACGGATCAGCGCGGGCAGCCGGACCAATCCAGGGGGGTACACCGATCCCGATACCAACACCGGCCAATTCAACGTCGTCGACAGTCGAAGCCCCGGCGAAGTGGTCGCCGTGATTCGAGACAAAGGGTTCGATCCCGTCTGGAAGGACTGGGACAGTTCGTTCTGACCGAGTCGGAGACGTTGGCGACCCGCCGCAAGCGTCTCACGTTCCCGGCTAGGCCGATTTCCTGCCGTTCCCTTTGCCGATCTCTTGGATGCGAGCCAAGGCCTCTTTCTTGCCGAGGCGACGGACCGATGCGATCTGGGCCACCTGCTGTTTGCGAGGCCGGCTCTTCTCCTGTTCCCAACTGTAGATCGACTGTCCCGTCACGCCGACGAGCTTGCCGTAGTCGGCCGCGGACAGCCCCAGACGCTTGCGCTGCGATCGCAGACCCTTGGCGGTGAATCGCGTTCCGGGTGTCTGGCGTTCAGTCGTGGAAGACACAGCCGTTCGAGAAGCTCTTCTTTCGATCTGAGCAGTCTTTCGCTGAAGGTCGCCCACCCGGCGTTTCAGCTCGGCAATGTCCCTTCGATACTGGGCTGACGCCTTCTTGAATGCGCCCGTTTGTTTCCGGAGTTCTTTGCGGGCCAGCCGCGAAATCTCCTCTCGAAGCACGCCGGCGATGTTTGCCATGTGGTCCTCCGTGCGTTCATGATCCAGACCCATCCTCTCCCCCGCCGAGCCGACTGCCCGGACGTATGATGCCTACAATAACAACGGCATCGCACGTGTTTTGTCAACAACAAATCGATTGTCTCAGCGGACGACTCTTGCGGACGCCACTTTCAACCCGTGCCTGTCGGTCAATGAGAGCGTCACGCCGCTGTCGGGGAGTCGGCCGGCGTAGTCGCCGACGACGAACAGGGATTGTCCGCCTTTGGGCGAGGTCCGGCGGGCTCGAAAGGCGGGCCGGCTTGCCGCGACATAGAGAGTGCCGCCTGCGGGAATGACCGTGCCGCCTCGGAAGATGAACAGTGGCGTCGCAGGATTGACTCCGGCGGCGAGAGTCCAGCCGGAGACATCCACGGCGAACGAATTGAGATTTGTCAGCTTGACGTATTCCTCGTCCTGATTGCCGCTGGCCGGATTGCAGTCGGCGCCGGCGATCTGGACAGCCGCGACAGTCGGCTGAGCGTCGGGGATTTCGCTTGCCCCAGGGGCCAGGCGGTTGAAAAGTTGTCTTCGCCGCTCGGGCAGGTACGAATCGCGCAGTTCCGCGACGGCTTGGGGGAACGGCTGCGGGAAGTTCGGCGCGGTCGATCCGTTGCCCCACGCATGCGAGTTCCATTTCGCGTTGTCGAGCGCCGCGTCGGGGCCGATCAGGGCCGCCAGCTCGTCGATCCGCGGCTCGTAGTGCAGATTCTCCTTCGGCGTGCCCGGCGGCATGAGCAATTCGTCCATGAGTGTTCGTACCCGGCGAAGGTACATCTGCCGCATCTCCGGCGTCTCGAAGATCGCCTGCGGAACGCGGTTGCCGCTGCCGATGAACAACGGCGTGTTCGCGATCAGGTGCTGGTCCCAGTACGTCATTGAGCTGATCCATCGCCGCCCGAAGCTCAGGTCCACGTCCCACGGCCACATCTGCCACTCGTCGCTTCGCCCGGTGTCGCGATAGAAATAGTAGTTCTTGTGGCAACAATCCGTGTCGCCCGTCAGCGCGCGGGCCGCGAGGAAGTCGACGACCTGTGCGACGTCCACGTTGTCGTACAGGTATCGCCGGCGGGCCTCGCCGGAGAGGCTCACGCCGTTGAGCAGCGCCAACAGGTCCGCGTTGTCCTCGCTCTTGCGGGTCTTCTTCTCGGCTCCGCTCGTGACGTCGCCGCTGTTCGTGAAGCTGTTGTACATTTTGTACAGGGCGCCGTCGGCGTTGATGCCCATGCGGACCAGCCAGTCCCGATCGCCGTTCTCGACGACGTGGGCCGTGCCCCAGAAAGCCCCGTTCTGCTGCACGCGGACGGCGAACGCCCAGTGGCCGGGGCAGTCCGCGTCGCGATAGGTCTCGTAGGCCAGGATGTTGCGCATCTGGGCCTTGTCGGGATAGGTGGTCAGGAGGTTGATGTCGTCGGCTCGCGGCTGGTCCTGGGCCCATCGGAAGTTGCGTCCCGGATTGAAGTCGATGTCGTAGCTCTTCTTGGGGAACCCCCGGCTGGACTGGCCGTGAATACTGATTCCGACGTTGTCGTAGAATTCGCCGTCGTAGAAAACCGAACAGCGGGTCCCCGTCTCCGTTTCGGCGGCGCCGGGGTTCAGGATGAACCAGTGCAGCACAGGCAGCGGATTCCGCAGGCTCGGGTCCACTATCACCGTGCCCTCGTATTGCGGCGAGTTCATCGGCTCGCGGAAAGGCGGAAACCGCGAGATGTTCCCGAGGGCGTCGGTGGCCGTGACGCACCATCGCACCATCTGTCCGGGCTGGAATTCGCTGTTGAGGATCTTCGCTGCGTAGACGCCGTCGCTCGGGGCTCCATCGCCGCTCTTGCCGTCGTCGAGAAGGGGTCTGACCGCGACGGCGCCGAACATCACCTGGTATTGGAGCCACGCTTCGGCGACGGGGGCGAAGGTCGGCGTGATCTTCGCGGTGATTTGCAGGTTGTTTCGCAGGCTGACGTACTGCGGCGAGTGGCTCACGTCGGTGATGACCGGCCCAACCGTTTCGACGCCGTTGTTGTTCGGGCCGCCGGGCGTCGGGATCGGAAAGTACCGGGAGACTTGCGCCGCTCCGACCACGGTGGCGAGCAACTGCGGGCTGATGAGAAGATCCGGACTGGCCGCCCCGTAATTCAATCCCTGGATCGCCAGGACGTTGGTCCCGACGTGGAGCAGATCGATCCGGCGGATCCGAAAGTCGATCGGGTCCACGAATCTCGACTTCGGCCACATGTCGGGAGCCCCGCTGTTCCACGTTTCCCCGCCTGCGTCCGGTGCGTTGTCCCGGGCGATCTCGTGCCCGTTGAGGTAGGCGATCATTCCGTCGTCGGACTGGATTCGCAGCGTCAGCGTTCGGAACGCCGACGGGTCCCGTATGACGAAGGGGATTCGGATATAGACCGTCTCATTCACCGACCGCATGGCCGAGACGTCCAGGCCGATCTGCCCGGGGTATCCGTACCCGACGCCGGTAGTTCCCGAGAGCCACGCCGAGTCATCGAAGGACTCCGTCGTCCAGGGGCGCGGCGCGTCCGAAAACGGACGCGGCTCCATCGCATCGTCCACAGGGACGTATGCCTTGGCGGGGGCCCCGAGGGGCACGAGAGCTTCCTGCGCCGCGGTTTCCACCAGTCCGTAGGAAACGTCCGCCGTCTGGACCGGATAGGCCGGCGAATACTCGGAGGCGATCGTGAACCCGTCGGGTCGGACCAGGGCGAGATACTCGCCGGAGCCGCTGAGCCTGAAGTCCGTGTGCAGCGGACCTGCCGGATCGCGCCGGTCCTTGCCGGAGGCGAAGACGACCAGGTAGGAATCCGGTTCGAGCGTCACGGCGGGGAACCGCCATTTGGCGAGGTTCTTGTCGGAGTCGGTCAGATACCATCCGTCCAGATTGGCGACGGTCGACCCGGCGTTGTGGATCTCGATCCAGTCGGTCTCGTCGTGGTCCTCATCGCTGTAGCCGGTGTCGTTGACGGCCATGAACTCGCTGATCTGGAGGATCTCTTCGGAATGGAGCAGGGCCGCCGGACCCAGGAGAAGAAGGACAACGAAAATGACTGGACTCTGTGGGTGCTTCATGCGAACGACAATTTCCTAGTCCGGACCGTCACTGGCAGGGGGTTGATACCCACTGTCAACGTCCAGTATACCAGAAATCGCCTCCTCGATCAAGGAGGCGCGACA